>CALJFL010000039.1 GCA_938074135.1 uncultured Halieaceae bacterium
GGATGACCTCAACCAGAGGCATGGCGTGCACCGGGTTGAAGAAATGCATGCCGCAGAAGTTTTCCGGTCGCTCCAGCGCTTCAGCCAGGTAGCTGATGGAGATGGTGGAGGTATTGGAAACAAGGATTGCGTCTTCGCTGAGGTGTTTCTCTGTCTCGGCGAGCACGGCGAGCTTGACCTTGGGGTTCTCGACAACCGCTTCTACCACGATGTCGACCTGGTCAAAGCCATCGTAGTTCAGCATCGGGTCGATACTGTTTAGCACCGCGCCCATTTGGTCTGGTGTCATGCGACCGCGGGCGACCCGCTTGGCCAGCAGCTTGTTGGCTTCCGACAGACCCAGGTCTAGACCTTCCTGGGCGATGTCCTTCATTTTGATGGGGATGCCCTTGTAGGCAGACTGGTAGGCGATACCGCCGCCCATAATGCCTGCGCCCAGCACTGCCGCGCGCTCAATCTTGCGGTCCGCTTTCTTTTCCCAGGCCTTGGCATTCTTGGCCAGCAGTTGGTCGGACAGGAAAACGCCGACCAGGGCGGCGGCCTCTGGCGTGGTAGCCAGTTCGGCAAAACCAGCGGCCTCGACCGCCAGCGCATCGTCCAGACCCATGGTGCGGGCAGCTTCGATAACCTCGAGGGCCTTGATGGGGGCGGGATAGTTCTTCCCCGCCTGCTGAGCCACCATGGCTTTCATGGTGAAGAAGGCCATCATGGCCTCGGTATCATTCATCGGCAGCGGGCTGCTCTTGTCGATACGGCGCTGGCAATAGTCCAGCTTGCCTTCGATGGCGTTGCCGAGAGTGCTCATGGCAATAGCGCGCAATTCATCGGGTCCGGCAACGGCGTCGACGGCGCCGGCTTTCAGGGCTGCCCCTGAATTCTGATCCTTGGCGGTGGCGATCCACATGACGGCTTCATCGACACCGATGATGCGAGGCAGGCGCACCGTGCCACCCCAGCCCGGCAGGATACCCAGCTTGGTCTCGGGCAGGCCGATCTTGGCCACAGTGCTCATGACCCGAAAATCGCAGGCCAGGCACACCTCCAGGCCACCGCCCATGGCAAAGCCATTGATGGCAACGCAGCTGGGGTAGGGCAGTTTCTGGATTCTGTTCAGGTTCTCGTTGTTCTGTCGGGTGAATCCGGCGATATCGTCAGCCCCCGAGCCAAAAATGGCGGTAAACTCGGTGATATCCGCGCCAACGATAAAGACCGGCTTGCCGCTGGTAACGAGAAGGCCCTTGATGCCGTCCTCGCCCTCCAGGGCGTCGAGTGCGGCGGTCAGGCTTTCGACGGTAGACTGGTCAAACTTGTTGACCGACTCGCCCTGTAAATCAAAATGCAGCTCGGCGATGTCGCCGTCCAGGCGCGTAACCGTAAGTGCGTCACTCTGGTAGATCATAGTGGTGTCCTGTTGCGGTGAGTGGAGTCTGTGCCGGGAACATCGGTTCGGCTCTGGGCTGATGTCCGGGCGGGGGCGTATTGTAGCGGCCATTCGTGCCCGGGTGAACCACCTGGGCAAGATGTTCATCGGTCGTTTTTGATGCCCGCAGGGGCCGAAAATGCCTTGAGAACTGACTTGCAGCTGCCAAAGTGCTAGCGTTTGTGATTCAGAACAACAAGGTCAGAGCTGTGCGCCGATCGTGGGATGCTGTGACCACCAGTGAAGGAATAGAGAAGAAATGATGCGAAGCAGGTATTTGCTGGCGATGTTACTACTGTGTTTGCCGCTGTCAGGGCAAGGGGCAGGCGTCGGTGCCGGGCAGGAAGCGCCCGCTTTCGAATTGCCGCGACTGGCGGGGGAGGAGGGCGCCCTGGCCCTGACTGACCTGCGTGGCAAGGTGGTCTACGTCGACTTCTGGGCGTCCTGGTGTGGCCCCTGCCGATTGTCATTCCCGCAGCTACAGGCGTTGCACGAAGAGTTTGGCCCTCAGGGTTTCGAGGTGCTGGCTGTCAATGTGGACGAGTTTGAACCCGATGCCCTGCAGTTTCTTGAAGAAATCCCGGTGACATACCCCGTTGTGCGCGACGCCAGCGGCGCGACGCCGGCGGCATACGGCGTGCTGGGTATGCCCACCGGCTATCTGATCGATCGCCAGGGCGTCGTGCGCAAGGTCCACCAGGGGTTTCGCAAAAGCGATGGTGAGAAGTTGAGGCAGGAAATTATCGAATTACTGGCGGTAGCGCCATGAGGGTTGTGCTGCTGTTGTTGGCAGCGCTGCTACTGGCAGCGTGCGAAACCGTGCAGCCCTGGGAGCGTGGCACCCTGGCGCGCGAAGATATGCAGTGGCAGCCGGATGTGATGGAAGATCGACTGAGAAATCATATCCATTACAGCAAGGAGGCTTCTTCGGGAGGCTCCGGCGCTGCTGGCGGGGGTTGTGGCTGCAACTGATGGCTGACCGATCCCGCGACCCACACCCCACCCTGATGGCATTGACCTCCAGCGCCTTGCTGTTGCCGGCGTATCAGCCCGCCGTGGCGGACGCGCCGCCGCAATATACCGAGCTTGGCCTGCGCTATAGCAAGTATAAGGAGGACGATATCAGCGCCAGTAACGCCATTGGCGGGCGCAGCGAAAGGTATGA
>CALJFL010000040.1 GCA_938074135.1 uncultured Halieaceae bacterium
CGATGGTGACCTGCAGCAACTCCCCCAACCGGGCGACGGCTATGCGGATGGTCCCGCCCTGCGGCAACTGGGCCACACCGTGGTAAACCGCATTCTCCACCAGCGGCTGCAACAGTAGTCCGGGCATCGGCACGTCACTCAGGGAGTCATCCACCGTCCAGTCCAGGGCAAGCCTGTCGCCCAGGCGCAATTGTTCAATACCCAGGTAAAGGCGGCACAGATGCAGCTCGTCGGCTACCGTGGTATCTCGGTGGTTGTCCTGCAAACTGGCACGAAACAGTTCTGCCAGGTCCTCTACCGCCTGCTCGGCCACAGCGGGCCGCGAAGCAATCAGGCTGGCAATACTGTTCATGGTATTAAACAGAAAATGTGGCCTTATCCTGGCACTCAGGGAATCCAGCCTGGCCTGCAACTCTCCTCGCTCGCGCAGTTTGACTTGCTGCTGCAGGTAGAAATAGCGCAGGACAATGCCGCTCAGAACCACCGCTACCAGCAAATTGCGCAATAGCCACCAGCCACCCTCGGCACTGCGTGGCAGAGGCACATAGAACGTCTGGGCAAACCAGCTGCTCAGGCCAGTTACCAGCAACACCACCAACAGGCTACCGCCGGTTGCCGCCTGCAACGACAACCGCGAAAAAAACTGTCGCAACTGACACAGTATCGCTGCGCTGAGTAACACGACCCATTGCACAAACAGGGAAGAGCTGGCCAGCAAATCCCAATTGAAACTGGGCAGCGCACTAACGGCGAGGGTGTAAACCAGCACCATGAGTTCGGCCAGGAGGATCATCACAAACACCGAGCGGGGACTGCACAGGTCGGGAATAAAAAACTCTCCCGATTGCTGCTCCGGCTGCCTGGTCGCTGACCCTGGCGCTCCCTGCATACAGATGCTCCCCCTCACTTAGCTGGTATACTTGCATCCTTGATTAAGCCGAACAAGCCCTAAAGTTTTAAGGCCGCAGGGGCCACAACAGGAATTGAGCAACCATGAGCAAGCAACCGGACACCAGCAAATTGTGGGGCGGCCGCTTTACCGAGCCCACCGACAGTTTCGTGCAGCGTTTCACCGCTTCAGTGCAGTTCGATCAGCGCATGGCTGCCCAGGATATCCAGGGCTCATTAGCCCACGCCGCCATGCTGCATGAGGTCGGCGTGCTCGATACCAGCGAGTTAGAGCAGATACAGGCTGGCTTGGGGCAGGTCGCCGAGGAAATCACCAATGGCAGCTTCCAGTGGTCGGTAGAGCTGGAAGACGTGCACATGAATATCGAAGCCAGACTGACCGAGCTGATTGGCGTCACCGGCAAGAAACTGCACACCGGGCGTTCACGCAACGACCAGGTAGCGACTGATATACGGCTATACCTGCGGGCGGCGATAGACCGGATAGCCCAGGAGCTGACCCGCCTGCAACAAGGCACAATCGAGCTGGCGGCGCAGCATACTGACACCATCATGCCCGGTTTCACCCATCTGCAAACCGCCCAGCCGGTGGCGTTTGGCCACCACCTGTTGGCCTGGAACGAGATGCTGGAAAGAGACTACAGCCGACTCATGGACTGTCGGGCGCGAATGAACCAGAGCCCGCTGGGAGCAGCCGCGCTGGCGGGCACGACTTACCCGATCGATCGGCAGTTTACTGCCCAGGCGCTGGGCTTCGATGCCCCCACCGAGAATTCGCTGGATTCGGTGTCCGATCGTGACTTTGCCATCGAGTTCTGTAGCTTTGCCGCTCTGTTGATGACGCACTTGTCCCGCGTCTCGGAAGAACTTGTGCTGTGGACCTCTGCCCAGTTTGGATTCATCGAGCTGCCAGACCGGTTTTGCACGGGATCATCGATTATGCCGCAGAAGAAAAATCCGGACGTACCGGAACTGGTGCGCGGTAAGGTCGGGCGAGTCAACGGCCACCTCGTTGCCCTGCTGACCCTGATGAAAAGTCAGCCCCTGGCCTATAACAAGGACAACCAGGAGGACAAGGAGCCGCTGTTCGACACCGTCGATACAGTCCTGGATTCGTTGCGGGCCTTTGCCGATATGGTGCCGGCTATTGTGCCGTGCAAGGACGTCATGCGGGAGGCCGCCAGAAGAGGCTTCTCCACCGCCACCGATCTCGCCGATTACCTGGTTGGGCTGGGCATGCCCTTTCGGGACGCTCACGAGGTCGTAGGCTCAGCTGTTGCCCATGGCGTAGACACCGGTCTGGACCTGGCTGATATGGACCTGCAGACACTGCAGGGCTTCTGTAGCGAGATTGGCGAGGACGTCTATGACGTGCTGACCCTGGAAGGTTCGATCGCCGCCCGTGATCACCTCGGTGGCACGGCCCCGGCAAGGGTAGCCGCAGCGGCTGAGCGGGCCCTGGGCCGTCTGGCCGCGCGTAACGCCGAACAGCCCTAGGCGGCAGGGCAAAACCGGCTGACGGCTACCGGTGAAGGCCTGCAAGTAACAAGCAGCTGTAGCTTCAGGGCTGGACCAGCAGTTTGCCGCGATGTCCGCCGTGATAGAGCATGCTCAGAGCATCGGGAAAGCGCTCCAGCCCTGATTCGATGTGCTCTTGCATGTGAATCTTGCCTTCGTTCGCCCATTGGGTCAGGTTGGCTTCCATTTCCGGGAACTGATCCTGATAGTAATCCACAGTGAATCCGCTCATGGTCGCATTGCGCTCGGCGAGTCGCAGGTAAAGAGCCGGCCCCTTGGCCGCCGCCAGATCGGCGTACTGAGAAATAGCGCCGCAAATGACCACGCGCGCACCCATGGCGAGATTGTCCAGAGCGGCATCGAGGATGTCGCCGCCCACGTTGTCGAAAAACAGGTCCAGGCCATCGGGCGCCAGCAAGCTCAACTGTTCGGCAACATTACTGCTCTTATAGTCAATGGTGGCATCGCAGTTGAGTTCTTGCAGGAAGGTACACTTTTGGGGACTGCCGGCGATACCGATCACCCGGGCTCCCTTGAGCTTGGCGAGCTGGCAGGCAATGCTGCCCACCGCACCGGCCGCAGCAGACACCGCTACCGTATCGCCTTCTTTTACGTCACCAACCAGAATCATGCCGGCATAAGCGGTCAGTCCCGTGGTAATGCCCAACAAACCCAGGTAGGTACGTGACGGCAGACTGGATTCATCCAACTTGCGGTAACCATCAACCGGGGTGACTTTATAGCGCTGTGCGCCCATGCCACCGAACACGCGATCGCCAGGAGCAAAGGCATCGCTGCGACTCTCAATCACCCGCCCCGTGCCCAGCGCCATCACCGGTGTGTCGACCTCGCTGCGGCCGTGATGACCGTCATGATTGAGGGTGGTGGTAATAAACGCGTCGATTCCCAGGTACTCCACCTCGATCACGATCTCACCGTTAGCAGGCTCGCCCACAGCCTCGCTGACTATGGCGAAATCATCCGGCGTCGGGACCCCGTCCGGAGCTTGCTTGAGTACCACCTTCTCGTTGGCGAGCTGCATTGCGTCATTCCTGTTCAGTATTTGTTTAGGTCTTTGTTGCTTACGCAAAAACACTGCCAAACAGATCAACCGATACCCGCATCTCACCAGATTTGCTGCTTAATATGGCAGTACCCAAACTTCGCTTCTATAAGCTAAGCTTTCATCATTGATCGCATGTGAGCAGGAACATAAATAATGGACTACGACCTGATTATCAAGAACGGCCAGCTATATGATGGCGCCGGCAATGGACCATTGCTCTGCGACCTGGCGGTTAAGGATGGGGTGATAGCCCGCATAGCCGAAAATATCGATGACACAGCAGATCGAATATTCAATGCGCGCGGCAAGATTGTGACGCCTGGCTTCGTCGATGTTCACACCCATTACGATGGCCAGGCGACCTGGGATGTGCACCTCAAGCCGTCATCCAACCTCGGCACCACCACCGTGGTCATGGGCAACTGCGGCGTGGGCTTCGCCCCCTGTCGCAAGCAGGATCACGAGGTGCTGATCAAACTGATGGAGGGCGTCGAGGAGATACCCGGGTCCATCATGGACGCTGGACTGCCGTGGAACTGGGAAAGCTTTCCCCAATATCTGGACGCGCTGGATGAGCGGCAAACAGACATCGATGTCGCCGTATTGTTTCCCCACGCGCCCCTGCGCGTTTACGTGATGGGAGAGCGCGCCCTTAACCGAGAGCCGGCAACGGACGACGACGTGAAAAAAATGCAGGCTCTGGTCAAGGAAGGTATCGAAGCGGGTGCGGTCGGATTCTCGACCTCCCGAACGCTTGTACACCGCAGTGCCACGGGCGACTTTATTCCAACCTACCAGGCAGCCACCAAAGAGCTTAAGCAAATCGGTGAGTCGCTGTCGGGAGAAAGAGGCAGTGTTTTTCAGTTCATCTCAGATTGGGATGACGCTGATGATGAATTCAGCATTCTTACCGAAACCAGCACTAAAACAGGCGCCAAGGGCACATTTACGCTGGTAGACGTGGGTGGCGCCCTGGATGGCGAGAGCGCAGCCGGACAGCCCGGCCAATGGCGGGAGCAACTGCACCGTCTGGAGAAAGCGCAGGCGCAAGGCCTGGATATAAGAGGCCAGGTGTTGTCTCGGCCCATCGGTATTCTGATGGGATTCCCCGGCTCAATGCACAGCTTTTATCGCCGCCCAAGCTTCGCAGCCCTCAGTGAGCTACCGTGGGATGAGCGCAAGCAGAGACTTGCAGACCCCGCCACAAAAGCGAAGATTCTGGCCGAGGAAAATGTCAATCCGCACGTGTTTGTAGAAATCTTCAACCGCCGTTTTCGCAATATGTACCCGCTGGAGGATCCCATCAACTACCTCCCGGAGCGCGATAGCTCAGTGGCCGCCTGCGCCGAGCGTGAAGGACGGGAACCCGAGGAGTGGTTGTATGACTATTTCCTGGGTAACGAGGGCAATAACCTCGTGTATATCCCCGCGGTGAACTTTACCGAAAACATACCCACGCTATTGAAGCACTCACACACCGTGTCGGCGTTGGGCGATGGCGGCGCACATGTCGGCTCCATCTGCGATACCAGTGCCAACATCTATCTGTTGACCAAGTGGGTGAAAGACAGCGGTGACATCGAATTGGCCGATGCCATCCATATGCTATGCAGGCAACCCGCGGAGCTGTATTCCCTGTTGGACCGGGGCTTACTGTCGGAAGGCTACAAAGCCGACATCAACATTCTTGATTTCGAGGCTTTGGCTCTGCATACCCCACATGTGGAGTACGACCTGCCAGGGGGTGGCAAGCGCTTCCTGCAGCATGCCGATGGCATCTGTGCGACGATAAAAGCAGGTGAAGTCATCTTCGAAAACAACATGCCTACCGGTGCCCTGCCCGGGCAGTTGCTGCGTGGCAAGTGCGAGGAGCCTCGGGGTTTGCCAACCTGATCAGCAAAGCCCCTTTTCAATCGTATATACGGTCTAGCTACCGGGTCGGTAGCGCACGCTGGCCTGGAAGGTCACATCGGGAGCGGTCTCCACTCGCACATCCTCTATCAGACTAAGATCTGCCGACCAGTTGGCGGCGAAGCGCCAACGGGCACCCACCGTAAGCCACACAGCCTCGTCGCCGAGGGCGGCAATCTCGCTGTCAGCCGGTGCGGCGTGGGCATCAAGCTGGGCCAGTAACGACCACCGTTGTGCCACCTGCCAATCCAGACCCAGGCCTGCGAACCAGAGATCCTGCTCCTGCCTGTCTGCCAATACATCGGCGTCACCGGCGCGCAGGTAGCCCAGCTGGCCGTGCCACCTTAACGGCAGGTCGGCGAGATGCTCACCGGAGAATCGCAGCGCCGCAAACCAGTCCTCGCCACCACTGCCCAGAAATTCATCCTCGTCACCGGTTGCGAACTTATAGCCCAGCGTTACGGCCGCTACCGCGTCTTCGTCACGATAAAAAGCGTGATTCAGGCTGAGGCTGATATCGCCGAGGCCAGAGGCATCATCTTCCAGCAGGAAGCTCGCCTCGGGGCTGCTATACCTGTATGACAGAACATCCCGGGGACCGTTCGAACGACCGCCGTCAGACATGCCCCAGAAATCGTGCCAGTTGTCGATCAGGCTATCGAGCTGGCCGCCGCTGTGATCGAGCCAGGGCACTTCCAGCTGCAATTCCCAGTTATCCGCCAGACCGTAGCGCCATTCCAGTGTCAGCCGCAGGGTCTCACCATCCAGATTCAGTATCTCCGCCCCTTCGGTTTCCTCGATATAGTGGCTGGCGACGCTGCTGTGCACAGCAAACAGGTTGGCCCCGCCTGCTACCGTGCCTGCCGCCCTGGCTGACGGCAGCCCAAACAGGCCTGCTATGGGACTGAGATTTTTCGCATACAGAGGATCATCAGCGGCGCGCGCCAGCGGTGATAACAGCAGCAGGACAGCGCAGATGACCAACAGAGATCTTTGCATCGCTCAGGTCCAGCTGAACTCGATATTCCCCTGCTCCGCCATCTGCTCAACAACGAAGGGGCGAAAAAGGCTGTTATCGCGCGTATTGCGCCAGTCTCCGGCATCCACATCGTACTGATAGTGGAAACCCCCGGAAGGCGCGGCGAACCAGAGTTGGCGAGTCGGCGGCTGGCGGCTGAAAACCAGTGTCAGCCCGTTGGTAAACTTAACCGTGAGGACACCACCACCGAGTTCATAATCAATATCCTCGTCGACCTCATCGAGCGCCATCTCCATCTGCTCGAAGGTCTCGTCGATCAGGTCGTTAAATTCGGACTCTGTCATTGTCGGGCTACACTCAAAAACCGTTAACACGGCATGATAAGGGCTGCTCGCGCCGGTTACTAGCGGCCTGTATAATCGCCGCTTTTGCGCAGGGACAATCGTCATGCAACAGCTTATCACCGCGCTGGCGCTGCTCACGCTGCTGCTGGCCGGCTGCGGTCAGACAGGCCCACTTTACCTGCCTGGTAACGCGCCGGAACAGGCGGATAACCAGGCCCAGCAGCCCACGGCCAACGATGACCCGGCCGCCCCGGAATAGGCTAGAGAATACGCCATGGAACACTTTAACTATCGCGATCAGCAACTGCACGCCGAGGGCGTAAACGTGAGTGCCATCGCCGAACAGGTGGGCACACCAACCTACGTCTACTCCCGGGCTGCCCTGGAATCGGCCTTGCAAGAGTACCAGCAGGCATTGGCCGGCTGCCCGCATCTGGTGTGCTTTGCGGTAAAAGCCAATTCCAACCTGGCAGTTCTCGATACCCTGGCGCGCCTCGGTGCTGGCTTCGATATCGTCTCGGTCGGTGAACTGGAGCGGGTCGTGGCCGCTGGAGGCGATCCCGGCCGCACGGTGTTTTCCGGCGTCAGCAAGCAACCCAACGAGATTCGCCGGGCGCTGGAGCTGGATATACGCTGTTTCAACCTGGAATCACCGGCAGAACTGGAGCAGCTGAACACCATCGCCGGCGAGATGGGCGTGACCGCACCGGTATCGGTGCGGGTAAACCCCGACGTCGATGCACAAACACACCCCTATATCTCCACCGGCCTGCGCGAAAACAAGTTCGGTGTCGAAGTTGACCAGGCGTTGGCCGTGTATCGCCGGGCTACCGAATTGCCTCATATCGAGGTGGTCGGGCTCGATTGTCACATCGGC
>CALJFL010000041.1 GCA_938074135.1 uncultured Halieaceae bacterium
CACCACGCCGGTGAAAACTGCCAGTCCCACCCAGTTATTGTGCTTGAAGGCGCGAAAACAGGCGTCGCGGTCCTGGTTGCGAATAAGATACTGGTGATAACCGAAAAGCAGCGCAGCGACAACCAGACCCAGGTTGAAGTACAGCCCCAGCCCGAATTTTTGTCCGCCCAGGTAGTAGGCAAGCAGGCACATGACCTGCAAGCAGCCGATAATCAGCCGGTCGGCGTCACCAAACAGGATGGCTGTCGACTTGACTCCGATCTTGAGGTCGTCGTCCCTGTCGACCATGGCGTACTTGGTGTCGTACACCACGGTCCACAATACATTACCGATGAACAGCAGCCAGCAGCCCGTGGGCAGGGCGTTCATCTGGGCCGCAAAAGCCATCGGTATGCCCCATGAAAACGCAATGCCCAGCACCAGCTGTGGCATGTGAGTGTAGCGTTTCATCAGAGGATAGGCCGCGGCCAGCGCCGCGCCCGGCAGGGACATCATGATCGCCAGGTCATTGGTAAACAACACCAGGATGAAGGCCAGCAGGCACAGCACCAGGCCGAACAGCATGGCTTCGCCGGTGCTTACCGCGCCGGTAACGATGGGGCGATCCCGGGTGCGCTCCACGCTACCATCCAGATTTCGGTCAGCGAGGTCATTGGCGACACAACCTGCCGACCGCATCAGGAAGGTACCGAGAACAAAAATAACCAACAGGTCGGTATCTGGTACCCCGCCGGCAGCGATCCACAGAGCCCACAGGGTTGGCCACAACAGCAGTAGTGTGCCAATCGGTTTATCGAACCGTATCAGTTGCAGCAGGGCGGTGGCTTTAGCGTTGATCGTCATGCAGCGTCGGGGTTAATTGCCGGGAAGTGCCAAGCTTACTGTGTTGCCCGCCGAAATGCAGTGCTGACCTTGCCCCGTTGTGAGCGATGCACTGGTAGCACCCCTTCCCAGGGCCGGAAAGTGTCCAGGAAAGCCTCGCTGACCAGCACCGCTTTACCGTGAATCTCGAACCTCGATCGTCGCGCCCAGACGGGATTCGCCTGATTGAGCTCCGCGGGCAGGTATGGGGAGCCCGGTGGCAGCAGGGCCAGTTCAAACTGGCTGCGACGCAGACCCGGATGCTGGAATAATATGTTGCCCAGAGATCGGTTTTGCAGGCCACGCAGATGCCGCAGTGGCCCGGCGAGGCTGGCATTGGGAAAAACACTGCGGGCGAACACCACCGGCGATTCGTTCAGTTGCAGGGTAACCTCGCGCACCAACCCGACCTCGCGATCAGGTGCACATAACAAGCGTCGCTCCGAGGCCATAGGCACCTGCCAGCTCTGGCTGAGCCGCCGCACACTGAATTCACCCAACCCCAGGCCAATCAGTCGCGCGGTCAATGAGCTGTTATCGAGCAGCCAGCGCCGCTGTGCCGCGGGCAGCTCAGTGGTGGAATACCGCCGCCAGGGACGCCAATCGGGTTCCTGCTGAAATCGGCCTCGGTTGCCAGGCATAGGTTCGAATCTGGTTGTGCTGGGAGAGACGACAATGTGCTTCAGTCAGTCCTTCGTTGCAAGCCCTGCGTGCCTGCCATCAGGATACAAAACCCTTGCACAATTTTCATACAACCCTATAGTGTTGCCTCGCAAATTTTATCTTTTTTACCCCGGGCGGCCTCCAACTGGCCAACCGCGGGGACCTATTGGAACGTGAGAGAGTATTAGCATGAGCAAGTGGGAATGTATTGTCTGTGGCCTGGTCTACGATGAGAAGGAAGGCTGGCCGGATGACGGTATTGCTCCGGGAACAAAGTGGGAAGATGTGCCTGAAGATTGGCTCTGCCCCGATTGTGGCGTAGGCAAAGAGGACTTCGAGCTGATCGAGGAGGCCGTTGTAGAAGACACGCCTCATCACGAGGAGCCGACCGTCGACGAGGTGCACTCGCCGGTAGTCATTCTGGGCACTGGTCTTGCTGGCTATGGTGTGGCCAAAGAGTTCCGCAAGCACGATACCGAAACGCCTCTTATCCTTATTACCTCGGACGATGGCAGGTCTTATTCCAAGCCCATGTTGTCCACCGGTTACACCAAGGACACCTCGGCGGATGACCTGGCGCAGCTTGATGCCGGCACCATGGGCAAGATGCTCAAGGCCAGTGTCTGGACAATGACCAGGGTCAATGCCATCGATACTGATCAGCAGTTGATCAGGATTGGCGACGCCGATACTGCGATCCATTACAGCAAACTGGTGCTGGCGGTTGGCGCCAACGTAATCAGCCCACCGATTGAAGGCGATGGCCTGGAAATGGTCTATTCGGTCAACGATCTGCTGGACTATGACGATTTCCGCACAGCGGTAGCTAAAAACAATGTCAAGAAAGTCTGCATCATTGGCGGCGGCCTGATTGGCTGTGAATTCACCAATGACTTACTCAACGGCGGTTTCGAGGTGGAAGCGGTTGATCCGCTGGCCTACTGCCTGCCCACACTGCTGCCTGAAGCTGCCGGCAAGGCTGTGCAGCGAGCGCTGGAGGAAAAGGGCGCTAAATTCCATTTTGGTCCGCTGGTGACCGCAGTCAATAAAGCGGAGCAGGGTGTTGTGGTCAGCCTGAACAATGGCGAAACTATCGCCGCAGATATGGTCGTATCAGCAGTGGGTGTGCGCCCACGTATAGACCTGGCGCAGGCGTCGGGTATAGCAACCAACCGCGGCGTGGTTACCAATAACATGTTGGAAACCAGTGCTCCCAATGTATATGCCATGGGCGATTGCGCCGAGGTGGCTGGGCATGTGCTGGTTTACGTGGCACCGCTGATGGCGGCGGCCCGTGCCCTGGGTAAGACCCTGGCCGGTGAGCCGACAGCAGTGACCTATCCGGCAATGCCGGTGACCATCAAGACCCCAGCTTGTCCCGTGGTGGTATCGCCGCCGGCGCCGGGTGCTGATGGCGAGTGGCAGATCGAGTCAGAAGGCAATAATGTCAAAGCCGAGTTCCGCGCCCCGAATGGTGGTTTGCTGGGCTTCGCCCTTACCGGGGAAGCCACCAAGGCCAAGATGGCGCTGCAGAAGGAATTGCCCCCGATTCTCGGCTGAAACCGAGCGTCGGGTTCAAACCTGGCCGAACTTTTGTCGACTTGCAGTCCAGCGCTGGATGAGCGGATCCACCTGTGCGACGCAGTTGTCGCGTAACTCGGCGGACAGGCGCTGTACTTCGTCGAGCAGGTCGTCGTGCTCCGGTAGTCGTGCCACCCTGAATTCCATAAGCCCGGTCTGGCGGGTGCCCAGTACTTCACCAGGACCTCGCAGTTGCAGGTCTTTCTCGGCGATGTAGAAGCCATCGGCACTTGCCCTCAGGGCCTGCAGCCGTTGTTTACCGTTGCTGCTCAAGGGTGTCCTGTACAGGAGCAGGCAGTGACTGGCGGCCTCGCCGCGGCCAACGCGCCCGCGCAACTGGTGCAGCTGCGCCAGGCCCAGCCGCTCCGGATTTTCGATGATCATCAGGCTGGCATTGGGTACGTCTACGCCTACCTCAATGACGGTGGTTGCCACTAACAGCGCGATACCGCCGGCTTTGAAGGCGGCCATCACCGCGTCCTTGTCAGCAGGCTTCTGGCGGCCGTGAATCAAGCCGACCGACAGTTCCGGCAGTGCCTCACGTAGCTCTTCGGCAGTGACCTCGGCGGCCTGTGCTTGCAGAGCCTCACTTTCTTCTATCAGTGTGCACACCCAGTAAGCCTGGCGTCCCTTGTGACAGGCGTTGGCTACTCGTTGCACTACTTGCTCGCGGCGGCTGCTGTCTATCAGCAGGGTTTCCACCGGTGTGCGCCCCGGTGGCAATTCATCGATGACCGAGCAGTCGAGGTCAGCGTAAGCAACCATCGACAATGTCCTGGGAATCGGTGTTGCCGTCATTACCAACTGATGCGGCCTCGCGCCAGCCGCCCCTTTTTCGGTCAGCGCCAAACGTTGGTGAACGCCGAACCGGTGCTGCTCGTCGACAATAACCAGTCCCAGCCGGGCGAAATTCACTTCGCCCTGGAACAGTGCGTGGGTGCCGATGACCAGCGCTGCCTCACCGGAGGCGATCCGCTCGAGAGTGGCCTCCCGTTTTTTACCCTTTACCCTGCCGCTCAACCAGGCCTGTTGGATCGCCAGAGGTTCAAACCAGGCAGCAAAATTTTGCCAGTGCTGCTCTGCCAGAATTTCAGTGGGCGCCATTATCGCCACCTGGTAACCATTGGCGATGGCCTGCAACGCCGCCGCCGCCGCGACCAGTGTTTTGCCCGAGCCTACATCGCCCTGCAGCAGTCGAAGCATCGGCCGAGGCTGTTGCAAGTCGGCAGAGATTTCGCCGATGACGCGTTGCTGGGCAGCCGTTGGCGTGAAAGGCAGTTGCGCCAGGAAGCGCTGCATTATTCCCCGGTCTGGTGGAAGTAGCGGAGCCGGCTGCGCCTGGTGACTTTCCCGCAGTCGCTGCAGTGACAGGTTATGGGCGACCAGTTCTTCCAGCGCCAGTCGCAGCTGCGCCGGGTGCTGGCCCTCCCGCAGCAGCGCCAGTGATGCATCCGGTGGCGGACGGTGCAGGTACTGCAGTGCTGCCACCAGGTCAAAGGGGTAAGTGGGGCTGGCGGGCAACAGGTCTTGTGGTTGCTCCTGTTGCAGAATCGCCAGTGCCTGCTCACACAGCTTGCGCCACTGGTTTTGACTGATGCCTTCTGTTGTCGGGTAGATCGGCGTTAAGGTTTCCTCCATCTCGGCTGCATCGGCCTCTACCTGCCTGTATTCCGGGTGGTACATTTCCAGCCCGCTGCCGCCACGTCGGGCCTGGCCAAAACAGCGTAGCCGGGTGCCGGGTTGCAGATTGTTGCGTTGGGCGGCGCTGAAATGAAAAAAGCGCAGGGTCAGTGTTCCGGTACCATCTTGTAGTCTCACCACCAGACTGCGTCGTCTGCCGTAAACAACGTCCGCCAGACGCACCTCTCCCTCCACAACAACTTCAATGCCATCCTGTAGCGCGCCGATTGGCGTTACGCGGGTGCGGTCCTGGTAACGCAGGGGTAGGTGGAACAGTAGGTCCTCGACATTGTGAGTGCCGTAGTCGGCGAGTTTCCCAGCCAGGCTCGGTCCCACGCCGCGCAGCGTTTGCAGTGGTCGCTGTGAGATAGCTGCCATGCTCTAGTCCCGCACTGCCTGGGTGAGAACGTCTATGGCCTCCGGTCGCGGAAAGCTGGCGCGCCATGCCAATGCCAATGTTCGTCTTGGCACCGGGTCGGTAAACGGCCGTATGACGAGGCTGCTGTCGTTATCCTGCGCACCGTCGGCGGCCAGTTGTGGCAGCACAGTGATGCCCATACCACTGGCCACCATCAGTTTCAGGGTTTCCAGTGAGCTGCCCTCAATGTTGGCCTGGCCGCTCTCCCTGGCGCTGGTTATTGCTGTTTGCAGGCCCGGGCAAGCCGCCAGCACCTGGTCCCGGAAGCAGTGGCCTTCGCCCATCAGCAGTACGTGTTCAGTGGCCAGGTCGGCGGGCTCGATGGTCTCCTGGTTAGCCAGTGGATGGCCTTGTGGCAGTACCACGACGAAGGGCTCATCGAAAACTTCACGGGTAAGCACGTCTGTCTCGGTGAATGGCAGGGCGACGAAAATGGCATCCAGCTCGCCATTGGCCAACTTGCGTCTCAGGTTGGCTGTATAGCTCTCCTCGATGTACAGCGGCATCGCTGGGACCCGTTGGTGTAGCCGGTTGACCAGGCGGGGGAATAGATAAGGCCCCAGTGTATAGATAGCACCCACGGATAAAACCGAGCCCAGTGGATCCTTGCCCAGCTCGGCCAGGCTCACCAGGTTGTCGGCTTCGCGCAATACCGTCCGGGCTTGATTGATGATGCGCTGGCCTATCGGGGTGGCGGTGATATGGTTTCTGGCGCGTTCAAACAGAGGTACACCCAGCTCGTCTTCCAGCTTCTTCACTGCCACGCTGAGCGTTGGCTGGCTGACAAAACACTGCTCGGCCGCTTTGCGAAAATGCCCGGTCTCGGACAGTGCCACAAGGTATCGCAGTTCCGTGAGTGTCATAATGAGCGCCTGACATAGTAAAAGTTACAGTGTAACCAGTGAGTCAATCGATAATGAAGCGAGATAGTGTTTTGTTTTTGGGCAGTGGTGACCTCGGCCAGCGCGCCGGAGGCGCCTTGCTTGACGCCGGGATGGCCGTGGCCGGCGCCCGTCGCGATCCAGCGCGGCTGCCTGCCGGCTTTCAGTCCTTCACTGCTGATTACCTGCAGCCTGCAACCCTGGGATTTATTCCCGACCTCAACCCAAGCTACATTGTTACCTGTTTCAAACCAACCACCCGCGACCTGGCAGGCTATCGGGCAGGCTTTGTAGATGCCAGTCGAAACCTGCTGGCGGCGTTGGGCAGCTGTCAGCCGCGCCGCCTGCTCTTTGTTTCGAGTACCCGTGTGTTTGCCGAGCAGGACGGCGGCTGGGTGACTGAAGACAGCCCACGGGCGGAATCGGACCCGGCGGCGCTGGCCATGATCGAGGCGGAGCAGTTGTTGGCAGCGGCGGTACCGACCACGGCGATTTATTTTTCCGGTATTTATGGTGACCCGCTCGGGCGCCTTCTGTCGCGCATCAGCCGGGGTGAGCTGGCCGCGGCTAAGCCTGAATACTTCAGTAATCGGATACACAGGGAAGACGCGGGGGCTTTTATTGCCCACCTGGTACTGACCGATCGAGCCGATAACGACCGTGATTTACTGGCGCCGGCTTATATCGGTAGTGACAACCTGCCGGCGCTGCAACATGAAGTGGAACACTGGTTGGCTGAGCAGATGGGCGTTATGCCATCGGGTGAGGGGATAGTGGCGCCGCGTATGAGCCCGGGGCACAAACGCTGTAACAACAGTCTGTTACGGGCCAGTGGCTTTGAGCTGCGCTACCCCGACTATCGCAGTGGTTACGCTGCCGTGTTGGCCCGCAGAACTAGACAGCCAGGATAGCCTCGACCTCAATTGAAGCCCCCCGGGGCAGTGCAGCAACCTGCACGCAGGCCCTGGCGGGGTAGGGCTCGTTCAGATAGGTCGCCATGACTTCGTTCACCGCAGCGAAGTCGGCAAGGTCGGTCAGTGAGATATTGATCTTTACCGCGCTGTCCAGACTGCCACCGGCAGCTACCGCTACCGCCGCGAGGTTGTCGAACACCTGCCTGGCCTGGGCAGAGATATCGTCGCTGACCAGTTCCATGGTTGCGGGCACCAGTGGTATCTGGCCGGATAACCACACCGTGTTGCCGACCTTCAC
>CALJFL010000042.1 GCA_938074135.1 uncultured Halieaceae bacterium
GGTATGCATCCGTGGCGCAAGGGCCCCTTCGAACTGTTCGGCCTGCATATCGACACCGAGTGGCGCTCCGACTGGAAGTGGCAGCGTCTGCACAAGTCGATCGCGCCATTAACCGGTCGCCGGGTACTGGATGTTGGATGCGGCAGTGGGTATCACTGTTGGCGGATGCTTGGCGAAGGCGCTGCTGAAGTGATTGGTATCGACCCTACACCCCTGTTCGTGGTGCAGTTCTGGGCGCTGCAAAAATACCTGCAGCAACAAAATATCTGGGTACTGCCCGCGGGCATTGAACAGGTACCGGCAAAGCTCAAAGCCTTCGACACCGTGTTTTCGATGGGCGTGCTGTACCACCGTCGCTCACCCATGGACCACCTGATGGAATTGCGCGACTGCCTGCGCCCGGGCGGCGAGCTGGTACTGGAAACGCTGGTGATAGAGGGCGGTCCCGGCGCCACCCTGGTACCCGCCGGCCGTTACGCCCGCATGGGCAACGTCTGGTTCCTGCCCAGCACCGATACGCTTCTGGGCTGGTTGGCCAAGGTCGGTTTCGACAATCCCACCGTGGTCGACGTGACCGTCACCTCAACCGAGGAACAACGCAGCACCGACTGGATGACTTTCCACTCTCTAAAAGACTTCCTCGATCCGAATGACCCGTCGAAATCCATCGAGGGCTATCCGGCGCCGACCCGGGCGATTGTGACGGCGAAAGCTGCCGGAACATGGCTGCCGCCGGAACATTTATAAATAGTAATCAGCTAAGGCTGGGGTCTGGCTGTCTGGCGCCCCGCCCGGACTGTGCGAGACATGGATGTCGAGCCCAAGCCCCCATGGATGGGTTCACGGCGTGTCCGGTCGGGGTGCCAGACAGCCAGACTCCGACAAGCCTGATTCAAACGCACTAACTCAATGCAGCGCCTTATCAATCCGGTGCTCATGAAACACGTACTCAAACACCTCACGATAATTCCGCGCAAAGTGCACATTGATGCCCTCGCGCAGGTAGTCCGGCAACTCCTCAAAGTCACGGCGGTTGGCATGGGGCAGAATCAGTTCCATGATCTTGCTGCGCCGTGCGGCAATGACTTTTTCGCGAATACCGCCGACCGGCAGCACCTGGCCGGTAAGGGTCAGTTCACCGGTCATCGCCAGCGGACGCTTGATGCGCTCCTTGCGCGCCAATGACACCAGCGCGGTCGCCATCGTGATACCGGCGCTGGGACCATCCTTGGGTGTGGCGCCCTCGGGAACATGCATGTGCACCATGCTCATATCAAAAAAGTCGAGGTCACAGCCGTAATCCTTGAGGTGGCCGATCACATAACTGTAGGCGATCTCTGCCGACTCCTTCATCACGTCACCCAGTTGACCGGTGAGTTTGAAGCCGCGGTTGAGGGTGTGAATTTGTGAGGACTCGATGGCCAGGGTTGCTCCGCCCATTGCAGTCCAGGCCAGGCCAGTAGCAACGCCCAGTCCACGCAAGGGCTTATCGGCCTGAAACGGCGGCATGCCGAGCAGGCCGTCGATATCTTTCTTACCAACACGCAGCTTTTCCTCGTCGCCCTCCAGCAGGCGCACGATAGACTTGCGCATAACGCGCGCCAACTGCTTTTCCAGTGTCCTGACGCCTGCCTCACGGCAATAGGAATCGATGACGTATTTGAGTCCCGCATCGTTAATCTTCAATTGCTCATCGCTCAGCCCATGGCGCTGCAACTGCTTGGGCCACAGATGCTTTCTGGCGATACCCAACTTCTCCTCGGCAACGTAGCCGGACAAGCGCAGGGTTTCCATTCGATCCAGCAACGGGCCAGGTATGGTGTCGAGCTGGTTAGCGGTGCAGATAAACAACACCTTGGACAGGTCGACGCGAAGATCCAGGTAGTGATCCAGAAACTCGCTGTTTTGCTCCGGGTCCAGCACCTCCAACAGCGCTGAGGCGGGATCGCCACGGAATGACGAGCCGATCTTGTCGATCTCGTCCAGCATAATGACCGGATTGGAAACCTGTACTTCCTTCAGCGCCTGCACAAATTTTCCAGGCATGGCTCCAATGTAGGTTCGACGGTGGCCCTTGATTTCGGCCTCATCGCGCATACCGCCCAGGCTGAAACGGTAGAACTCGCGACCCAGCGCATCGGCTACCGAACGGCCTATGCTGGTTTTGCCGACACCGGGAGGACCCACCAACAGCAGGATAGAGCCTGAAATTTCACCACGAAAAGCGCCGACGGCGAGAAATTCGAGGATGCGGGCTTTAACATCCTCCAGGCCCTCGTGATGCTCATTCAGCACCTCGCGGGCATGCGGCAGCTCCAGGTTATCTTCCGAGTGAACACCCCAGGGCACCGAGGTCGCCCAGTCGAGGTAATTACGGGTAACACCATATTCAGGGGAGCCGGTCTCCAGAACCGACAACTTCTGCATTTCGTCGGCGATGCGTTTGGCCACGGCCTCGGGCAACTCCAACGCGGCGATACGCTCCTCAAACATCTCGACATCGGAGGTCCTATCGTCTTTGGAAATACCGAGTTCTTTCTGAATAATTTTCAGTTGCTCGCGCAGGAAGAACTCGCGCTGCTGGTCCGACACCTTCTCATTAACCTGGCTGGTGATCTGGCCTTGCAGCTCAGCGACCTCGCGTTCTTTGCGCAGCAGTGTCAGAACTTTCTCTATGCGGGAGCGCAGCGGCAGGGTATCGAGAATTTCCTGCAATTGGTCGCCGGCAGCAGTCGTAAGGGCGGCTGAAAAGTCGGCCAGCAGGCTGGGCTGATTGATATTGAAGTTAGTCATGTACTGCTTCAGCTCTTCGCTGTACAGCGGATTGAGCGGCAGCAGTTCCTTGATCTCCTTGATCAGGGCCATGGCACAGGCCTTGATTTCGTCGGAGTCGCGATCACCGTTGCTACGGGGATACTCCACCTGCACCAGATAGGGTGGTTTGTCGTTCAGCCAGCGAACAATGCGAAAACGCTTGATGCCCTGGGCCAAAAACTGGCCGGCGCCATCGGTCTGCATGGGCGGCCGGTGCAGTCGCACCACGCAGCCCATCTCGGGAAAATCGCGGGGGTCAGTGCCGGAGGCATCGGTATTTTCAACGTAAGACAAGCCCAACAAGCCATTGCCGACCTCGCCCAGGGCCTTCAACGTGGAACCCCACTCCTGCGGGTTGATAGCAACCGGTTGCACCTGCCCGGGGAAGAAGGGGCGGTTGGGAATGGGCATCAGATGCAGCGTCTCCGGCAGGACCTCATCGGCTACCGCCGGCGCGTGCGGGTTTTCTTCTGGTGCTACCAGTTCCGCGTCATCGCGCTGATCATGCTCACTCATTGGTGCCACTCCCGGTGTTTGCCTTCATCCTGTGAATATGGGGCCCAGAGGGGGATTTTCAAGCGGAAGTATGCATTTCTGCCGTACTCACCGCCGTGCCGCACCGGTATAATCGCCGCCTCAGCTGTGACTATCACAACGTAACCGTCGTACCACGAGGATTTCCAGGTGCACATCGAACAGGCATCACACGAGCAACTGCTGTCGGAGCTGGCGACGCTCGAAACGCGCTATGCACAACTGGCCGACCAGCAACTGGCCCTGGACCTGACCCGCGGCAAACCCAGTAGCGAACAGCTAGACCTGTCGGCACAGCTGGACGGCATACTGCAGGGCGATTACATCGACGCTCACGGCACAGACGTGCGCAACTACGGCGGTATTGAAGGCTTACCCGAGGCCAGGGCGCTGTTCGGCAGTATCCTGGATTGCAGCCCCGCGGAAACCCTCATCGGCGGCAATAGCAGTCTGTCTCTGATGTACATGGTGCTGGATGTGGCGATGCGCTTCGGCCTGCGCGGTGCGGATTCCGCCTGGCAACACAACCGACAAAACCGATTCATCTGCCCGGTGCCTGGCTATGATCGCCACTTCACCGTTTGTGAGCGCCTGGGTATCGACATGGTGACAGTACCGCTGTTGGATACCGGCCCGGACATGGCTGCCGTGGAAGCGCTGGTCGCCGCCGACGAAACGATTCGCGGGATCTGGTGTGTACCGAGGTTCTCCAACCCCACCGGCTGCGTATACGACGACGATACGGTGGAACGCCTGGCCAGATTGGCACAGCGTGCGTCGGGTGACTTCCTGGTGATGTGGGACAACGCCTATGCCGTGCACGCACTGACTGACAGCGCACCCAGCCTGGCCTCCATCAGTGCCAGCGCCCGGCGCTTTGGGACCACCGACAGCATTGTGCAATTCGGCTCAACGTCAAAGGTAACCTTCGCCGGTGCCGGCGTTGCATTCCTGGCAACCAGTGAGGCCAACCTGCAAGCACTGATAGCCCACCTCTCCTTTCAGACCATAGGCCCGGACAAGGTCAACCAGCTGCGCCACCTGCGCCTATTGCGCGACGGAGACACCCTGGCCGCTCATATGGCCGGACACGCAGCGCTCATCGCGCCGCGCTTTAATGCGGTACTAAGCACGCTGGAGGCAGGACTGTCCGGGTGTGGTATGGGCCAGTGGACAAAACCCGAGGGCGGTTATTTCATTGCCTTCGACACGCTGCCCGGGCTGGCCACCGAGATTGTGCGACTAGCCGCGGAGATCGGGGTAAAACTGACACCTGCCGGCGCGACCTTCCCCTACGGCAAAGATCCGCTGGACAGCAATATCAGGCTGGCCCCGACCTACCCGACACTGGCTGACGTAAAGGCGGCCGCAGAGGCCTTTGTGGTGTGTGTGAAACTGGCCTCGATCAGGCAGCGAGTGGCTTAGTCTTCGCTGCCCTGCTGCCCCGGCTGCAGACCGGAAAAAGGAAAGCTGGCGACATTGCCCTCGGTCACAGTGCGGGGCTCGGAAATCCGGCCGGTGCCTTCCTTGTCGACCTCGTCGATACGAATAATGGACTGCAGGGGGATGTAGCTACGCTTGACGCCGCTGAACTCGGTTTTGAGCTTCTCTTCGCTGGGATCAACCAGGATTTGCGAGCGCTCACCGAACAGGAATTCCTCCACCTCGATAAAGCCCCACATGTCGCTCTGGTAGATCTGCTGGGCAAACACCTCGAAGACCTGGTTGCCATTTTGGAAGATCACCTTGTAGACCGGATAATTTGCCATTGTTTCCTCTAACCGCGACGCCCAAAGTTCGTGTAATGCCACCCCGGATTTCTGGGGGCGGCAATATTACCACCCCCGACGTGAATTGCCAGCCCGGGTGCGGTTATCGGACTGTGTTTCGACACCGCAAATCTGTATAATCCGCTGCCCTTTTCTGACCCCTAGAGGATAGGCCTGCGGCACGCCGCGAGCAAGCACAAGTGAGCAAGAAGCTATACATCAAAACCCACGGTTGCCAGATGAACGAGTACGACTCGGCTCGGATGCGCGACCTGCTGGAAGAGAGCCATGACCTGGTGCCCACGGACAACCCCGAGGATGCCGATGTATTGCTGCTAAATACCTGTTCTATAAGGGAAAAAGCTCAAGAAAAAGTCTTTCACCAGCTCGGGCGATGGAAACACCTGAAGCAGAAGAACCCGAATCTCATCATTGGCGTGGGTGGCTGTGTAGCCAGCCAGGAAGGCGCCGAGATCGGCAAACGAGCGCCCTATGTCGACCTCGTTTTTGGACCACAGACGCTACACCGCCTGCCGCAGATGATGGAGCAGCGCGGCCCCGGTGGCACCCTGGTCGTCGATGTCAGCTTCCCCGAGATCGAAAAATTCGACCGTTTGCCGGAGCCAAAAGTGGAGGGTCCCACGGCATTCGTCTCCATTATGGAAGGCTGCAGTAAATACTGTACCTTCTGCGTTGTGCCCTACACCCGCGGTGAAGAGGTTTCACGACCGGTCGATGATGTCATTGCAGAGGTCGCACACCTGGCGGCCGGCGGCGTGCGGGAGGTGAATCTGCTGGGGCAGAATGTCAACGCCTTCCGGGGCGAGAATCACCTGGGAGAGATCGTCGATTTCGCAGAGTTGCTGGGCCTGGTAGCCCGGGTGCCCGGTATCGACCGAATTCGTTACACCACCTCTCACCCGGTCGAGTTCTCCGACGCACTTATCGATGCCTACGCCGAGATACCGCAGCTGGTCGACCATTTACACCTGCCAGTACAAAGCGGTTCAGACCGCATACTGATGGCGATGAAGCGCGGACACACCGCTTTGGAATACAAGTCAAAGATTCGCCGCCTGCGCAAAATCCGGCCGCAGATCAGTATTTCCTCCGACTTTATTATTGGCTTTCCTGGGGAGAGCGAGGCCGACTTCGCCGCCACCATGAAACTGGTGGAAGATATCGGTTTTGATACCTCCTTCAGTTTTGTCTACAGCGCCCGTCCCGGCACGCCGGCAGCCGACCTGCCCGATAACACCGGCGAGGACACCAAAAAACAGCGCCTGCAGATTCTGCAGTCCCGTATCAACCAGAATGCCCAGCGAATCAGCCGTGCCATGGTCGGCAACCGGGAGAAAATCCTGGTCACAGGTGTATCCAGGAAGGATCCAGGACAACTGCAGGGCCGTACCGAGAACAACCGGGTAGTAAACTTCGCCTGTGATGATCACGGCCTGATCGGCGATTTCGCCACAGTCGAGGTCTACGAAGCCCTACCCAATTCGCTGCGTGGCACTTTGGTGCACAGTTGACGCCACCGAATTCCGGTATATCCTTTTAACTTCTATATCATGCCGTCAGCGGCAACAGGCTCATTTGAATAACGAAACCGTTACCCAGGCCGCTACCCAGCAAAGCCTGACACTGGAACCCAACGATACCCGTCACCTGGCGCTGCTCTGTGGCCAGCTTGACGCGCACCTGCGGCAGATCGAACAACGCATGGGGGTGACTATCAGCGCCCGCGGCAATCAGTTCTCAATCAGCGGCCCAACGGTCAATGCTGCGACAACGCGCACGCTGTTGATCCACCTGTATGCCGAAGTCTGCCAGGGTGTGAACCTGAGTCCCGAGTCGCTGCACCTGCAGCTGCAGGAGATCGATCAGGAGCAACTGGTGGAGGTCGACCAGGAAAAGCCGGTCGCGGCTATCCAGGTCATTCGTACCAAGCGCTCCTCGATCAAGCCACGGGGCAAGAATCAGCAGGCCTATGTGCGGGCGATCAAGAACAACGATATCAATTTCGGTATCGGCCCCGCCGGTACCGGCAAGACCTACCTGGCGGTGGCCTGCGGTGTCGAGGCGCTACTGGAAGAGCGGGTCCGCCGCATCCTGTTGGTGCGCCCGGCCGTAGAAGCCGGCGAAAAGCTGGGCTTCCTGCCCGGCGATCTGAGCCAGAAAATTGATCCCTACCTGCGGCCGCTGTACGACGCCCTGTACGAAATGCTCGGTTTTGAGACGGTCAATAAATACATCGAGCGCAATATCATTGAGGTGGCACCGCTGGCCTTTATGCGCGGGAGAACGCTCAATAATGCCTTTATCATCCTCGACGAGGCCCAGAACACCACCCGTGAGCAGATGAAAATGTTCCTGACCCGGATCGGGTTCGGTTCCACCGCTGTGGTCACCGGCGACGCCACCCAGATTGACCTTCCCCGGGGCACCCAGTCGGGCCTTACCCATGTCAGCAAGGTGCTGACCGAGGTCGACGGCCTGGCCTTTACCTGGTTCGCCAATCGCGATGTCGTGCGCCACCCGCTGGTCCAGCGTATCGTTGAGGCTTACGATGCCCACGAGGACACGACTGCCAGCCTCGACAAGACGCAGCGATGAATCTGACCGTGGATATCCAAAGTGCCAGTGCCGAACCTGTTCCCGAAGAGGAAGACATAAGGCACTGGATAGGCAGTGCCCTCAGTCACGCGCGCAAGCGCAGCGAAGCCGCAGAAGTCAGTATCCGGTTGGTCGATGAAGCCGAGATGGCCGAGCTCAATAGCAACTATCGCGGTAAAAGCGACGCAACGAATGTGCTTTCATTCCCCACCGACCTGCCCACCGACCTGCAGCTACCCCTGCTCGGCGATATCGTTATCTGCGCGCCTGTGGTGCGACGCGAGGCCAACGAGCAGGGCAAACCACTGCAGGCACATTGGGCGCACATGACTGTTCATGGCACCCTGCACCTGCTCGGCTATGACCATATCGAGGACGCCGACGCGGCGGTCATGGAAGCCCTGGAAACAGACATCCTGAAACAACTTGACTACCCTTGTCCCTACGCCGGTTATCGGACCGAGGAGCACTAAGCGAACATGAACGACGACCGATTTAGCAACGAGCCGGATGAACGATCCTGGCTCGACAAAATCACCCATCTATTTTCGTCGGAGCCCAGAACCCGGGAAGACCTGGAAGACGTCCTGTCGATTGCTGCCGACAATGAGGTGATCGATCAGGATGCCCACAGCATCATCGAGGGCGCCATGCAGGTCAGTGACATGCAGGCCCGCGACATCATGATTCCACGCTCGCAGATGGTAGTTATCAAGGCCGAGCAGACCCTGGAAGAGATCTTGCCGCAAATCATCCGCGCGGCGCACTCGCGCTACCCGGTGATTGGCGACAGCAATGATGATGTTCTCGGTATTCTTCTGGCCAAGGACCTGTTGCCACTAATCCTCGACAGAGAGCACGCCGACCTGCAGATTACCGACCTTCTGCGACAAACGTTGGTAGTACCAGAGAGCAAGCGGCTGAACGTACTACTGCGTGAATTTCGCGAGAACCGCAACCACATGGCCATTGTTATCGACGAGTACGGTGGTGTCGCCGGGCTGGTGACCATCGAGGATGTGCTGGAGGAAATCGTCGGCGAAATTGAGGACGAAACCGATATTGAGGAAGACCAGTTCATCCGCAAGATCAGTGACAAGGACTTCTTCATCAAGGCATTGACGCCGATCGAGGATTTCAACGATTACTTCAATGCCGACTTCAGCGATGAAGAATTCGATACGGTAGGCGGCCTTGTCTTGCAGGCCTTCGGCCATATGCCAGCGCGCAACGAGGTCACTACCCTGGAGCACTTCGAGTTCAAGGTTATCAACGCCGACCAGCGCAAGATTCACAGCTTGCGCATGCGGCCACCGGCCTGACGGCGGCGATGCCCGCCACTGCGCCAACACCAATCTCCGCAACACCGCAGCAGAGCCTGCACCCGCTGCTGGTATTATTGCTGGCGCCGGTAGCGGGAGCACTGGTTACCCTGTCATTGGCGCCATTCGACCTCTGGCCGGCGGGTATCCTGAGTTGCGCCCTTTACGGCTACCTGCTGTGCCGCTGCAGTGCCGGCCAGGCCATCTGGCGCGGCTGGCTTTACGGCCTCGGACTGTTTGGCTCGGGGGCGTCCTGGGTCTATGTGAGTATTCACGTATACGGCTACGCCAGCATGCCGCTGGCTGTCCTGCTAACACTGTTGTTCTGTGCCGGGCTGGCGCTGCTGCACAGCCTGTTCGCCTGGTGCTATGTGCGCTGGATAAGAGCGCTGCCCGGGGGCATGCTCATGGGCTTTCCCGCCCTGTGGGTCCTGTTTGAGTGGCTGCGTAGCTGGCTGCTTACCGGCTTTCCCTGGCTTCACCTGGGCTACGCCCACGTCGACACCTGGATAGCGGGCTGGGCGCCAATTTTTGGCGTGTTTGGCCTATCGTTTATCTGTGCACTCACCGGCATCTGCCTGTTCCTGTGCTGGCGCAGTCGGCAAGCCGTCTCCATCACCACCTATATCGGGCTGATTCTCACCCTGTGGATCGGCGGCAGCGTGCTCAAACCCATCGAGTGGGTGGATCGGGCCAGCGAACAGCCACTGTCCGTGGCCCTGTACCAGCCCAATATTCCCCAGGAGCACAAATGGGATCGTGCCTGGTACCAGCCCATACTGGCGCAGTTCGAAGCTGCCATTGAAGAGAGTTACGGGCGCGACATCATTTTATGGCCGGAATCGGCGATACCCAGCCCCTACTACCGGGCCAGGAATTTTCTGGACCCGGTGGCTGAGCGAGCCAGGCAATCCGAGTCAACCCTGATCACCGGCATCCCTACCCGCTCTGCCGACGGCCAGTCCTATTACAACAGTATCCTGTCACTGGGCCAGGGCCGCGGTCAGTACGACAAACAAAGACTGGTACCCTTCGGAGAATACGTACCGCTGGAGGCCTGGTTGCGCGGCCTGATCCGCTTCTTCGATCTGCCTATGTCAAACTTCTCCGCCGGTCTGGCCGGGCAGCCACCGTTGCGCGCCGGGTCATACCGGGTGGCGCCTTTCATTTGCTATGAGGTGGTCTATCCGGACCTGGTGGCCAATGCTGCTCGCGAGGCAGACCTGTTGGTCACGATCAGTAACGACAGCTGGTTCGGCCGCTCTATCGGCCCACTGCAACACCTGCAGATGGCGCGGATGCGGGCGCTGGAAAACGGCCGCTACATGCTGCGCGGCACCAACAACGGCGTATCTGCGATCATCGACCACCGCGGACAACTGGTGGCGCAAACACCACAGTTCGTCACCACCACACTGTATGGCGAAGCCCAGGTCATGCTCGGCCGTACGCCGTTCTCGAGCCTGGGCTCAACGGTAATCCTGGCCGGCTGCGGCCTTGCGCTGGTCATTATGTTGCTGTTGCAGTTGGCGTTCTGGCGGGATTCCAACTGACTAATGCACGCCGGATTGCAGTAGGAACTTCTCCAGTTTTTTGTCGACCCCAAATACGTGGCGGGTGAGCCACTCGGTGAGAAATGTGCTGATGATGTCACGGAACAGGGCATCGCAGTCACCGCTGTCGAGTACCTCATCAATCTCCCGGCGAAAGGTGTCGTGGGCCCGCCGGTGCGCCTCCCGGTCGGGGTAACCGAGTTTCTCCATGTACTGCTCTTCCAGGGTAAAGTGGGTTTCCGTGTAATCGCGCAAACGTTGGATCACACGACTATCCGCACCCGGTTGGCGAATCTCGTCGAGAATTTCGAACAGCACCTGATGCTGCACATCCTGCCAAAGGACATCACTGGTCACTCGCATGCCGCCACTGTAACCACGAACAAATCCACCTGCCACGACGCAGGTCAATAAATGTGCAATTGGTCATATGAGCCAGCGTCGCGGGTCCCGTGGTTTGCTGGTAGAATTCGCCCTTCTTTTCTCCCGGACCAGGCCGCGCACCGCGCCACAACTTGTCGCACTGCACCACCTTGGCCGGGCTATTTACTACTGATACCAAGGGCACTAATGGATCCCAAGTACTATCCGGAAAAGGTCGAGCAAGCCGCCCAGCAGCACTGGCTCACGCACAACAGTTTCGCCGTGCAGCGGGATGACAAGCGGGACAAGTTCTACTGTCTGGCCATGTTCCCCTACCCCAGCGGCAAGCTCCATATGGGCCATGTGCGCAACTACACGATCGCCGACGTAATAGCCCGCTATCAGCGTATGCAGGGCAAGAATGTGCTGCAGCCCATGGGCTGGGATGCCTTCGGCCTGCCTGCGGAAAATGCTGCCATCCAGAACAATGTAGCGCCGGCCAAATGGACCGCCGAGAATATTGATTACATGCGCACCCAGCTGCAGCAACTGGGTTTTGCCTACGACTGGGATCGCGAGATCGCCACCTGCAATCCCGAGTATTATCGCTGGGAGCAGTGGTTCTTTCTCCGCCTGTTTGACCAGGGCCTGGCCTACAAGAAGCAGGCCGAGGTCAACTGGTGTGAGACCGACCAGACCGTACTGGCCAATGAGCAGGTAGTGGATGGCTGCTGTTGGCGCTGTGACAACCCGGTCGAGCGCCGCAACATCGATCAGTGGTTTTTCAAAATCACCGACTACGCCCAGCAGTTACTGGACGATCTGGACAAGCTGGATCAGTGGCCGGAGCAGGTGCGCACCATGCAGCGCAACTGGATCGGTCGCTCCGAAGGGGTTGACCTCGATTTTGCCCTGCCCGACGGTTCGCCGCTCAGTGTTTACACCACCCGTCCGGACACCCTGATGGGTGCCACCTATGTGGCGGTCGCGCCGCAGCACCCGGTGGCCGCCGCCGCCGCGCAAAGCAATCCTGAACTGGCGGACTTCATCGACTCGCAAAGCCGGATCAAGGTCGCCGAAGCGGACATGGCCACCATGGAAAAACTCGGCATGGACACCGGCACCACGGCTACTCACCCACTGACCGGGGAGCAGGTGCCGGTATGGGTAGCCAATTTTGTATTGATGAGTTACGGCTCCGGTGCCGTGATGTCCGTACCCGGCCACGATGAGCGCGACCACGCCTTTGCCAGCAAATACGGACTACCAATCGTTCAGGTTATCGCCAGCAACAATGCCGAACAGGCCTACGACAGTGCAGCCTGGGCTGACTGGTACGCCACCAAAGCGGATGTCACCACAATAAACTCCGGCGAGTTTGACGGACTCGATTTTGACGGTGCTTTCAACGCCATCGCCGACCGGCTGGAAGCACTGGGCAAGGGCAAGCGCACCGTCAACTTCCGACTGCGTGACTGGGGCGTATCGCGCCAACGCTACTGGGGAGCACCCATTCCCATCATCAATTGCGATAGCTGCGGCGCCGTGCCAGTACCGGAAACGGACCTGCCGGTGGTTTTGCCTACCGACGTTGAGTTCGAAGGCGTGGGATCTCCGATCAAGAAAATGCCCCGGTTCTACGAGACGACCTGTCCAGGCTGTGGCGGTGAGGCGACTCGCGAGACCGACACTTTCGACACCTTTATGGAGTCCTCCTGGTACTACGCGCGTTATGCCTGCGCCCGCAATGGCGAAGCCATGCTCGATGATGAGGCCAATTACTGGGCCCCGGTAGACCAGTATGTTGGGGGCATAGAGCACGCCATATTGCACCTCCTGTATGCCCGCTTTTACCACAAGCTGCTGCGCGATCAGGGCCTGCTGGATTCAGACGAACCCTTTATCCGTCTGCTGACCCAGGGCATGGTCCTTAAAGACGGCGCCAAGATGTCCAAATCCAAGGGCAACACGGTAGACCCACAGTCACTGATCGATCGCTATGGCGCCGATACCGTGCGCCTGTTCAGCATGTTCGCAGCACCACCGGAACAGTCCCTGGAATGGTCGGACTCCGGTGTGGAAGGCGCCAACCGGTTCCTCAAGCGACTGTGGAAGCTGGTTACCGGCCATCTCGAGGGTGTCACCGTCGAGGCCCTGGTGCCCGAATCGCTCAACGAGACGCAAAAAGCGGTGCGCCGCAAGACTCACGAGACCATCGCCAAGGTCAGCGACGACTATGGTCGCCGACAGACCTTTAATACCGCTATCGCCGCGGTGATGGAATTGTGTAATGAGTTAGGCAAGCTCGACTGCAACGACCCCCAGGATCAGGCAGTGATGGCCGAGGCCCTGAAGGCAGTCGTGCTGATGCTCTGCCCGATCGTGCCCCATGCCAGCCACTACCTGTGGCCACAGCTCGGCGGTGAGGGCGAGGCCATGAATGCCCCCTGGCCCGATGTCGACGAAGCGGCACTGGCCCGCGACAGCATCGACATTGTTGTCCAGGTCAACGGTAAGGTGCGGGCCAAAATGTCGGCACCGGCCGATGCCGATAAGGCCGCCGTCGAGGCACTGGCCCTGGAGCAGGACAATGTCCAGCGCTTCCTGGATGGCGTCACAGTTCGCAAAGTGATTGTGGTGCCCGGTAAATTAGTTAATATTGTTGCCAATTGATCCCGCACGAGCCCTACGCCATGCCCAGATTTCCGCTTCGAACCGCTTTTCTGCTCGGGGCGGTGCTGATTCTCGCCGGTTGCGGGTTCCAGTTACGCGGCGCCAGTACGGCCACTGCCCTGCCCGAGTCATGGCGGCAGATGCATCTGGTCACCGGTAACCCGAACAGTGAGTTCAGCCGTGAGGTAAAAGCTCGATTTGCCGCCAACGGCATCACCTGGGTCGACCGCGAAGAGGCCGCCCACATTTTGCGGCTGGGGCCGGAGAATTTCAGCCAGCGCAATCTCTCACTGAACGCCGAGGCCCGCGCGGCAGAATTCGAACTGACGATGAGAGCCAACTTCAGTGTTGACGAGGCCAGCGGAGAAGAGGTCATGGAAACCGCCGGCGCGGCAGTTATCAAACAAATGGAAAATGATCCGCGCAACGTGGTCGGCAAGGCGGAGGAAATTCGTATTCTGAAAGCCGAGATGCGTACCGAACTGGCCCAACAGATCCTGCGACGAATCGTTTTCTACGCTGCCAGCGCCGAGTAATGCGCGTCTACCCGGAAAAAATCGCCGCCCACCTGCAACAACAACTCCTGCCTGTCTATGTCATCAGTGGTGATGAGCCGCTGCTCGTACAGGAGTGCGCAGACATGGTGCGCCAGCAGGCCCGCGCCCAGGGCTGCAGCGAACGCGAGGTGATCGATGCGGGTGTCCCGCGCTTCGACTGGCAGGAGATCATGCATCATGCCACCAGCATGTCGTTGTTTGCCGAGCGCAAGCTGGTGGAGATACGCCTGCCCAGTGGCAAGCCTGGTGCCGAGGGCAGTAAGGCGCTGTGCGAATACCTGGAGCTGGCCGGCGGCGAAGACGTACTGATGCTGATTGCCGGGAAAATCGACAAGCAATCCACCAATAGCAAGTGGTACAAGGCGCTGGACAAGGCCGGCGCTACCGTCCAGGTGTGGCCGGTGACGGCCAACGACCTGCCACGCTGGCTACAACAGCGCGTGACCAATGCCGGTATGACGATAGACCGGGAGGCCGTACAACTGCTCGCCGACCGGGTCGAGGGCAACCTGCTGGCGGCAGTACAGGAAATTGAGAAGCTCAAACTTCTGGCCACAGACAGCCGCATCACCGCCACCACCGTTACCGACGCGGTACTCGATAACGCCCGCTACAACCTGTTCGAGATGACCGATGCCGCGCTGGCCGGGAACGCCGAGAACAGCATGAAGATGCTGCACGGGCTGCGCGGCGAGGGCAGCGAACCCACCGTTGTATTGTGGTCGCTGTCACGCGAGATTCGCACGCTTTATGAGGTACAGCTTGAGTGCGACCAGGGCGCCACTGCCCAACAGGCCCTGACCGACAAACGGGTCTGGAAGAACCGCATGGGCATCATGCAGGCCGCCCTGAAAAGACACGACAGCACCTCACTTGGCCGCCTGGTGCGCGAGTTATCCCTGGCCGACGGGAGCATCAAGGGCTTCGCCGATGGTAATCCCTGGGACCGGTTCGAAGATCTGATTCTGCAACTGGCCACCGGCCAGGCACTGTTCAGCCACTAGTGGCTGCCGCTCTGGCGGTGTCAGGGCTTTTCAAAAACCAGTACAAAGCGATCGGTTTTACCGGCTATAGTCTCGTCGAATACGTTTAGCGTCAGGTCGTCCTCGGCGTTGCGCAAGACATCGCTGCCGGTCACGTAATCGAGCCCAAAGCCCTCGATCTGCTCCCGGGCCACGGCCTCCTCAATACGGTGCAGGGTCTGAGCCGCGGAGGTGCCACTGCCTGGTGCCGCTGAATGATCAACAATCAACAGGCGCCCGCCCGGCTTCAGTGCGGTAACAATCTGGCCCATGAAGTCAGCCGCGTCAATTGTCGGCCAATCGTTATCAATGAAGTACAGGTCGTGATAAGACATGATAATCAGCGCCGCATCAAGCGTACCCTCTCCCAGATCAAGCTGGTCGACCTCGCGCTCATAAAGAGTGACACCGGGCACATCGCGCTGCTCGAGGCGCGCTGCCAGCGCCTCATTCACGTAGTGCAGGTAGGCGGCATTGTTATGCAGCAGGACTTCACCGCCCGGGGTAACGATGCGGCCGATCAATTCACTGTAGTAGCCACCGCCGCCAAAGATGTCGGCGACCCGACTGCCGGGGCCAATGGCAAGCAATGGGAGAATGTCCGCAGGGTGGCTGCGGCCGTCCCTTTCCAGGTCGGCCGGCAGTCGGTCTGGTGCCGACACCGCTTCCTCCACCGTGCCTGCATGACTGGTCATAGCCAGCACCAGTAACAGGGTTGCAAACAGTGTTTTCATCGTGCTGATCTCCAGGTTGGCGAGCCTGCAGTGTGCTGCCAATACACCTGCGCGGCAAGGCTACAGGTGTGCTGTAGCGGCACAATTCACACTCTACAAGACCTTGCATCAGGGTAACTTTGCATCTACTGTATATCCATACAGTGTATTTTTAGATGCCATACCCAAGAGGTAAAAAGCCATGAACGAGATGCTCGAACAGGTTATTAACCGCCGCGATACCTGGCGCGGCCAGCACAGCTTTCTGCAGTACAGCCGCGATCCGGCCAATAGCGATTGTCATGGCCCCGATACCCTGTCTTCCGGCTACAGCACCCTGGACGCGGCCCTCTCCCAGGGCGGCCTGCCCATCGGCAGTAACATCGAGCTACTGACCGACGGCTGCGGCATGGGTGCCATGGGCCTGTTCCTGCCAGCCATGGAAAAACTCAGCGCCCAGGGGCGCTGGCAGGCGTTTATTGCCCCGCCTTATATCCCCTATGCGCCGCTGCTGGCGGCGCGGGGCATAGATACCCAGCAGATCCTGCTGGTGCACCCCCAAAGCCGGGAAGATTTATTGTGGAGTACCGAACAGGCTCTGCGCAGCAGCACCTGCAGCGCCGTATTCAGCTGGCTGGGTGCCGATGAATACCGGTACAGCGAGTTGCGCAAGCTACAACTCGCCGCAGCCGGCAGCGATACCCTGTCGGTCTTATTCCGCCCCCATCAGGCGGCCCATAACCATGCACCGGCCAGCCTGCGCCTGCAGATGCGCGAATACCGCAAGGTGCATATCCTCAAACAGCGCGGGGGCAAACAGGGTATTGATGTGGCACTGCCGCCGTCGGAAGACGTGCCGCAGCAGCCCCAATTATGGGAACTGCCTGCACAGCAAGGTAGCCGGAGCCAGAGCGCGGCACTGGGGGCCTAAGCTAGTAGATTGATGGCGGCGCCAAAGTGGGTGACGAGCCAGGTGCATCCTCGAGCAGGTTGAGATAGGTCTCGAGGTTGGCCAGATCCTGGCTGCCGGCACTGAGCTGCCGGCCACCGCCATGGCCCAGCTGCCCCTGGACCTTACGGGTGACATAGTCGCTTAAATCCTGCGAATCAAGGGCAACTTCCAAGTTGATAAACGCCTGATGGTTCTTAGTCAGGTTGTCGGGGTCACTGTTATTGACCAGCAACAGCCGGGTATTGCGGGCAACGCCGCCACTGACGTGACAGTTAATACACTTGCTCTGCACAATCGGCATCGAAATCGTGTCGGTGAACACCTGCAGGGCATCGACCACACCGTCATCCAATCCCAACACTTTCAACGAGCGTTCACGGATACTGGCCTGGTCCTTGCCCTCGGCCAGTGCCATGGCCAGTTCGCGCACATCGGCAAAATCGAGCAGGAATTTTGCCTTGTGCTGCAGAATCGTCCATGACAAGGCATCCAGATAATCAACGCCTTCATTGGTATCGAGGTCTTGCAGGATCAACCGGGTATTCTGATCCAGTTGCGCCAGTAGCTCCTCGTCGGAGAGCTGGTCAATGTCATCCTTCACGGATTGGTAAAGAGCCTCGGTAATGGGCGATACCATGTAACCCCCTCGGCGCAACTGCTTACCCGGCATGATGGCATGCCAGGTACCCTCAACCGGGGTGTATACCGCGTCTTCTTTCCGGTCACCGTCAAAATCCATATCCGCGCCGCCGGTAGCCGTAACCAGGTAGAGCGTGCCGGGTTCAAAGTTATCGGGTTCCAGATCAAAATTCCCCAGCTGGATAAAGCGCGCCAGGTCGCCCAGTTCATCCCACTTCTGCTGGGAGTTTTCGGCCACAAACGTCGCTTCGTCCTTGGCCAGCAATCCGTCCTGCGCCAACGCACCGCTGCGCAATTCGGTCACCGCTATGCTGGCATTGGGTACCGGCCCACCCAGCTCTGCCTGCATGCAACCACCGGCCAGCACCAACAGCCACACCGCCAACATCGGTTTCAGTATCGCAATCATGTCTATATCACTGTCAATTGACTGTCTGAGAATCTGTCGCACGCTTTGCTTCCTTTATACTTGAGTTGCCACTATAACGGCGCGGAATTATCCGCAACAATGCCCATACGTGTTATTTCTAGCCTGCTGATGATACGCAAAAAGTCAGGCCAAAGGTTCACTGGGAGCCAGCGAAACCACACGCTACACAGAAACCACCATGTCAGAGGCATCGCCAACAAGGCAACTACGGCGCGACAAGCTGGTATCACGACAGGACAGAAAGATGGATCAATGGCTGACAGATTATGGCGTTACCCTGGGTGTGGGCGCCCTCATCCTGTTCATGGTCTTTATCGTCTGGGATCTGGCCAGGCGTAGCAATGCCGGCAGGTTCGGCACCATTATCCTCTACGTCGGCCTGGCCATGGGCATTCTCGGTTTCCTGATCAAGGTCGTCATCACCTACCTGCTGGAAAGCGCTGGCGTGTAGCCCGCCTTACCGGCAGCGATCATCGCATCCACCTTCTGCTCCAAAATAGAAAGCGGCACCGGCCCCCCAGCCAGTACCGTGTCGTGAAACTCACGCATATCGAAGGCATCGCCCAAAGCCGCCTGGGCCCGCTCTCGCAGCTCCAGTATTTTCAACTTGCCGACCATGTAAGCAGTGGCCTGCCCCGGCATGGCAATATAGCGTTCGATAGCGCGAGTGGCGTCGTTAACCGAGTTCGGGGTGTTCTCCACCAGATAGTCGATAGCCTGCTCGCGAGTCCACCGCTTACTGTGTATACCGGTATCCACCACCAGGCGACAGGCTCGCCATAGCTCCATGGCAAGGCGGCCAAAATCCGCGTAGGGATCAGTGTAAAAACCCATATCCTTGGCCAGACGTTCGGTATACAAGCCCCAGCCCTCGCTGTAGGCAGTAAAACTTGTGTACTTCTGGAAGTCCGGAATCTCATCCAGTTCTGCCGCGATGGCGCGTTGCAGGTGATGCCCTGGCAGCCCCTCATGATAGGCCAGGGCCTCCATCTGGTACTTGGGCATATTGGCCATATTGTAAAGGTTGGCGTAGTAGATGCCCGGCCGGGAGCCATCCGGCGGCGGCCCCTGATAAAAGGCCTTGCCCACTGACTTCTCGCGGAACGCTTCCACTCGCTTGACCTCAAGCTCAGCCTCCGGCAGCACACCGAAGGCCTCTGGCAGGCGCTCTCCCATGACATCAATCAACCTCACCGCCTCGGCCAGGTAGGCCTCACGACCGGCATCGGTGTCCGGATAGTAAAATTGCGGATCCTCACGCAGGAAGACAAAGAACTCAGCCAGGCTTCCTTCGAAACCGACCTGCGCCATAATTGCCTTCATCTCACCTTGTACCCGCTCGACTTCCCGCAGGCCGATGGTGTGTATCTCATCTGCCGACAAGTCGGTGGTGGTAAACCAGCGCAGACGTTCCGCATAAAATGCGTCACCATTGTCAAATTTCCAGACACCATCGTCTTTGGGCGCAATAGCTGCCTGTATTTCCAGCTCTGCGATCAGTCGCTGGTACGCCGGCTGGACCACATCGACCATGGCCTTGCGCGCATCCGCCAGCAGTTGCTCCCGTTGGGCCTCGTCAACATCCAGCGCCGCGACCTTGGCCTTGAAGTCGGCCCACAGGGTAGAATCGACACCCGAGTCATCGTAGGGCACACCAACCGTAATGTTGCGGGCGGCCTGAATCATCTGCGGATACTGCCAGTCGGCCAGCAGCAGATTTTTCTGCTGTCGAATTCGCAGCTGCTCGACCACCTGGTCGAACCACGGGCCAATATTATTGAGTCGACCGATATAAGCCCTGGCATCGGCCAGGTCATCGACCCGATGGATGTTGATCAGATTGCTGGCGGCCTGGGTATGCGGACCACGAAACTGGTGGATCACGAATTTGTGGTGGCGAAAGTCGTCACTGTTCAGCCTGCGCTGCAGGCTGATTCGGTACAGATCGTGGGACAGGGCCAGCGAGTCGCCCATGGCGTCCCGATCAAAGTCCGCCAGCTGTTGCAGGCGCGTCTCATTGATTGTCCGAGTCTCGTCCAAAAACGACTCCGCCACGGAGTTCCATTGATCATGATTCGTCTTGATACCGCGATAACTGGCGGTATAGGGGTAGCGTGCCATGTCGACAGCGTAGTTTTCAGCGAGGAATTGACGGAAGTCAGCAGCAACGTCGGTGACGGCAACTACGGGCTCTGTCGCGGCTGCGGGCTGTGTCGGCTGCTCGCGAGAGCAAGCGACGAGAAGCGGCATAACTGCAAACGTTAGCAGTGGTAACGCGGATTTCAGGTTTAACATAGAGTCTCCTTCACAGTAGCGCTATTCCCAGGGCAAAACAGCCTGTTAAAACGGCGCGCATGATCGCGCAATTGGCAACGGATTGCCACCGGCAGCTCAATCCGCATGGACAGCCGTGACATCTTCAGCAATACTGTATATATGTACAGTATTAATTATATTAAAATGGCCTCATCTCCCCTCAACGAAACGGGCCAGCCAGCGGCAACGCCGGCATGAGCCTGTGGTTGTGCCTGCGCTTTGAGCAGCTACCACTACAGTGCCTGAGCCAATCTGAAGATCAGCCAATAGCGGTACTGGAGCAACAGCGTGTGGTCAGGGTCAACGACTGCGGGGCCGCCCTGGGTATCAGCCAGGGCATGGGCACCGCGACCCTGCGAGCACTGGCCGATACACAACCCGTACAACTGCTGGAACGAGACAGGGACGCTGAACAACGCTGTCTGCAGCAACTGTGTTGCTGGGCCTACAGCATCACTCCCACCCTGCACAGCTGGCGGGAAGACTGCCTGCAACTGGAAATAGGCAGCTGCCTAAGCCTGTACAAGGGGCTGGATGCACTACTGGCGGATGTGGCTGGCGGTATTGGCAGCCGCGGCTACCAGGTGCAGTGCGGGCTGGCGGTCACACCCAAGGCCGCCTGGCTATTGTCCTTCGCACCAGTAGAGAGCGCCATGGCTATCGACCGGCCACTGGCGGACCGGCTGGCGCCCCTGCCCCTGAATCTGCTTGCAGACTTCGCCACCACCGTCGACTCCCTGCGCCGGGCCGGCCTGCATACCCTGGGCGACATACTCGAGCTACCACCACCCGCACTGGGACGACGCTGCGGCAAAGCCTTCAGCCTGTTCCTGCAACAGCTATTGGGCCAGCGGGAGGACCTGCAAACGGATTATCAACCACCGGCAACCTTTAGCGACACCTACTGGTTCGGCTATGAGGTCAAGGGCAGCGATGAGCTTCAGCCCGCTGTACAGTTACTGCTCCAGTCGCTATGCCGCTTCCTGCGTAATACTCAACTGCAAACCACTGAAATTTGCTGGCAGTTTATTGGTATCGACCGCGGCATGCAGACACTCATTGTGCGCAGTACCAGCAGCCACAGTGACTGGGAGAGCTGGCACAGCCTGACCCGCATCCATCTGGAACAACACCCGTTCAAGACAGGAGTCGAGGGCCTGACCCTCGACTGCAGCCAGTTGCGCTCGGGACAACCCGACAGCGTTGATCTGTTTTCCCCCAACAACCGGCGCGAACCCATGGACAGCCTGCTCGACCGCCTGCGTAGCAGGCTCGGCTTACAGGCCATCGCCAAGGTCGGTTGTCGGGACGAGCATATTCCCGAGTACGCCGTGCACACCTGCGCTGATAACCCCGGCGATGTATTAAGTACCAGCCATACCTGCGCGCAGCGACCATTCTGGTTGATGCCCAGGCCCCAGCTGCTGGATCAGCGTGGTTCACAACTGTACTGGAACGGCTTACTGCAACTGGTCTATGGGCCCGAGCGGATTGAGGATAACTGGTGGCGAGAAGCCGTCAGCCGGGATTATTACGTAGCCGAAGATAAGCACGGCCAGTTCTACTGGATCTACCGGGATCGACTGGCACGGCAGTGGTACCTGCAGGGCATTTTTGCCTGACAGGACAACCCTATCCGGGTGCTACTTCCGCGGTCACTCCACCGAGGCGGGACTGATCCACCCAGATTAATCCATTGGGGTCGAAGCCCAGTGCTGTGATTCTGTCGATGAAGCGCTGGCGCAGTTCGTCACTGACGGTAGGTGTACGTGACAGAAACCAGAGATACGAAGTGGTGTTACCGGCAACGAACGCATACTGGTAGTCCTGCTTATCAAGCTCGAACACCACGTAGGCGCCATAAAAAGGACCGAAAAAAGATACCTTGAGATAGCCCAGATCAGGCGCTTCGACAAAAGACGCTTTTCCAATGGCGTCATCCCAGGATTGATCTTCCAGGCTGTAGCCGCGATTAACAACCTTGACCGTGCCGTCATCCTGCAGCGAATAGGTTGCCGTTACATTACTGAGCCCACGCTCAAAACGATGGTCAAGCCGGGCCACCTCGTACCAGGTACCCGTGTAGCGATCGACATCAAAGCCGGTAACCGGCTCAACACCCTCAGGGATCGCCAGACACCCGGCCAACAAACTCCCCGCAGCTATCATGATCAGCCACCGACTGTATCTCGCCAGGAGTAACACCTGTTTAAGTAATCGCATCATCCACCTACTGTCAGCCGCGTCAGCGAACACCAGTTACGCGCTCGTCGCTGCGCGCGCTGATCTGCTGATTCGTCCGTAAAGGATACCGGCAAGGCCTCACCAAAACCCTGGGGATTAGCCAGGCAGCCAGCATTGACCACCGCGTAATCCTGGCCATCGATTCGGGCACTGGCAAAAACCGGTATCCGGCAATGGGTACACTCATGAAAGTCCGCCGTCCCCGACCCCTGGTGCACGATACGGTAATACAATGGGTTGTGCACAACAGCCCGCAATCGCGTGCCGGACTTGCTGACCCAACTGATGCCATGGCCACTGCAGTAATCGCAATCGCAGGCTCTGGGCACCAGGGATAAATCCACCAACTGCCAATGCAACTCAATATTGCCGCAGGCGCAGGCCCCCTTCATGACTCCCAACACCCAATAGCCTGACTCACTGCGCTGCCTTTAAAGTGATCCACAACGAGCGGGACAGGGCCAGCACCTCGCCTTCCTGGTTCGCAATGGCGGTGGCTCCGAAGGCCTTGCGGCCCTCCCGCCCCAACGGCCAACTGTAGACCACCAGTGGCCGATCGCCGGGCACCGTGGTGCGTATCTCGCCGGTGAGTTCGCCAAGCAGGGTCAGCGGAAGCTCCTGCCCTACCGCCGCAAAGTAACCCGGGCAATCCAGCGCCGACCAGACGATCTCTGGTCGCACATTACCCACGTCATCAAGCGTATCGGCACTGGGTACCCAGGGGCAGGCCAGCAGGTTCCAGTCATTCACCGGACCGGGAAACAGGCACAGCCCGTCGTCACTGGTGCGCTCAGGACCACAGACATAGCAGCGGGGATAGGCGTGATCATGATAGCAAGGGTAAGACTTACTGGCCTGTTCAGCCTGCGCCAGGGTCGGCGCTGGCGGCACCTCCAGATCAAGTTCGGCAGGATAGGCAGCGCCAATCAGCGTCTGGGCGTCATGCATTTCCAGACGGCCATCCTCGTGACAACTGACCGAAAGTGCCTTGTCCAGAGGCGGCGGCGCAAACAATCTTACCCGCGCAGCGCCCTCCAGCAAGATAGCCAGCACACCGCAGCTATAGCCACCGTTACCGGAGCGGGGCGGCCCATTAAAGCGGGCGGGAATTGAAACGCTTGTGGTCGGCACCATGAGAAATTTCCGAGAGCCAGATAGGTAACGCCCGGGTTAAAGGCGGCGCTCAACCCGCCAAGGCGAGTTCAGTCGATTATCACCGGCCCAGTACAGTTTGATCTTGTTGCCGGATGGGTCGTGCAGTATCGCCTCACGCCACAAATAGGATTGCTCCGTTGGCTCTTGGTCAAAGCTGATACCGCGGGACTTGAGTTCAGCAACCCAGTCATCCAATGACTCATGCTCAAAACAAATCAGCGGCCTACTTGGTAATCAACCACAAGGCATGCAGGATACCGGGCACATAAAAGAACAGGCACAACACGATATTAATCAACAGATCCTTACCCGCGCCATTGTTGAGAAAGACAGCGACAGGTGGCAGCAGGATTGCCAGAACGATCAGGATAGCTTTATTCATTGCATACTCCTCACAAGACAGTACGGACAGAAACTCATCACCGCTGCAGCCAAGATAGCCTAATTACGTTGGGAATCAATGCCGATTCGAATTCTCAGTTGCCAGCTGGCGATTACTGCCTGACCCGCAGCTCCACGGTATTGCCATCGGGATCCTGAATATAAATAGAATTACCCTGGCCCTGGGCGCCATAGCGGGAGGCAAATTCGCCGCCCTCGATGCCATACTCACGCAGGTGCCGCAGGATATCCTCTTCGGATACGGGCTTGAGTTGCAGACAGAAGTGATCGAGATTATTGCCCGTGGCCGCAGGCGGCCCGCCGCCAACACGACCTAACTCGCTATCGACCGCAACGAGGTCAATGAGCGCCTCGCCGGCGCGCAACTGCGTCAGCCCCAACTCCGGTGCAGTTTCCCGCTCGACCACACAACCGAGCACACCACAATAGAAGTCCAGCATCGGCGCGAGGCGTGAGGTTCTCAGGACAATATGATCAAGACCGGCAATTTCAAACACGGCGAACCTCCGACAGTTGCCAATACTGTAGCAGATTACGAAGGCATAATACTCACTTGGTTCGGGCCGCAGGCAAGGACATAATACATTGTTGGAACAAGCCAATCACCTCAGGAAAGAGTCACTGCAGCTGTCGCCGATATCGCCAGCAGTAGTGGTTACTGTAGGCCTTTTCATTGTCACGCCGGGCACGTTTCCAGGCGTCCATCTGTTTACCCGACCCGCCGTTACGGCGCAGACTCGTATAGCGCGCTATTTGATCTTTATACTGCTGGCACTGTTTTAGTGAAATACTCTGGGCCGCGGCCGGAACCACCCCCAGCGGCCAACAAAAGACCAGTAACAACATTGCAGTTAACTGTTTCATGACTAAGGCACCTCCCTGTGCTGTCTACAATCTACCGGGGCAAACAGCGTCGCGCCACGGTCAAATGTAGCCATGTCGGCTTGAAATCCCGACAGATTGATATACTGTATATCTATACAGTATATGTCGAATTACGCCGAACTCCATTGCCTGAGCTGTTTCAGCTTCCTGCGCAGCGCCTCACACCCTCATGAACTGGTTGAGCGCGCCGCTGCGCTTGGCTATCACGCATTGGCCATTACCGATGAATGTTCGTTGGCCGGCGTGGTCAAGGCGCATGTCGCCGCCAAGGAGCTGGGCATTCAGTTAATCATCGGCAGCGAACTGATTCTTGAAGAAGGCATCAAGCTGCTTGCCCTGGTGCCTTCCCGGGCAGCCTACAGCGAGCTATCGGGCCTGATCAGCATGGCCAGGCGGCGCAGCCCCAAGGGTGAATACCGGGTGACCCTGCGCGATGTGATCTTCCACCTCAAACGTTGTCTATTGATCTGGCTGCCCCGGGAGGCATCGGCCAGTGACCGGGCTTACGGGTTACAGCTGGCACGCCTGTGCAAAAACAGAGTGTGGCTGGGTGTTACTCACTTGCTGGGTAACGATGAAATAAACCGCTACCAGCTTCTCTACCAACTGGCCGACGAACTCGGCCTGCCCATGGTGGCCTGCGGTGACGTACAGATGCACTGCGCCAATCGCAAATCACTGCACGATGTCTTTACTGCGCTGCGGCACAACACCAGCATCGCCCGGTTGGGACGGCGCCGGATGGCCAACAGCCAGCAGCACCTGCGCTCCCTGGACAAGTTACAGCGCCTGTACCCCCCCGCCCTGCTGGCAGAGACACTGCACATCGCCGGGCAGTGCAACTTCAGCCTGGACGAACTGCGCTATGAATACCCCGAGGAAGTGGTGCCGGACGGCCACAATGCAAGCAGCTACCTGCGCGAACTGGTTAGCAGCGGCACCCGAACGCGCTGGCCACGAGGGCCATCGCCGGAGGTTCAACAACGTATCGCCGTCGAGCTGCAACTGATCGAGGAACTCAACTACGAATACTATTTTCTAACAGTCTACGACATCGTGCGCTTTGCCCGCGAGCGCAACATCCTCTGCCAGGGTCGCGGCTCCGCCGCCAACTCCGTGGTGTGTTATTGCCTGTTTATTACCGAGGTATCGCCGGACCAGATCTCCTTGTTGTTCGAGCGATTCATTTCCAGAGAACGTGATGAACCACCGGATATCGACGTGGATTTCGAGCATGAACGCCGCGAGGAGGTTATCCAGTATATCTACCGCAAATACAGTCGCCGCCGCGCCGCGCTGGCAGCGACAATCATTACCTACCGCGCCCGCAGCGCGGTTCGCGACGTGGGCAAGGCACTGGGCCTGGACCCGGTGTTCGTCGATGACCTGAGTAAATCCCTGGCCTGGTGGGATCGCACCCGCGACCTGGCCAAGCGCTTCGAGGAACAGGGTGTCACCGGTCATAGCCAGCAGGCCGAGCTGTTTTATACACTGGTGCAGCAGATTCTTGGCTTCCCGCGGCACCTATCACAACATGTGGGCGGCTTTGTGATCACCCGCAGCCCCATCTCCACTCTGGTGCCGGTGGAGAACGCCAGCATGGCAGACCGCACTGTTATCCAGTGGGACAAGGAGGACATCGAATCGCTGGGCCTGCTGAAAGTGGATATTCTGGCGCTGGGCATGCTCTCGGCGATTCGCAAAAGCCTGGAGATGGTGCACCGCTACCAGCCGACGATAACAAGCATCAGCGACATACCCCGCGAAGACCAGGCCACCTACCGGATGTTGCAGGCCGCCGATTCCATCGGCGTATTCCAGATCGAGTCACGGGCCCAGATGTCGATGCTGCCGCGTCTCAAACCGGAGTGCTTTTATGATCTGGTGATCGAAATCGCTATCGTCCGGCCAGGGCCCATCCAGGGTGATATGGTTCACCCCTACCTGCGGCGCAAGCAGGGCAAGGAAGCTGTCACCTACCCCAGCGATGACATCAAATCCGTACTGGAACGCACTCTGGGCGTGCCCATATTCCAGGAACAGGTGATCAAGCTGGCGATGGTCGCTGCCGGCTTCAGCGGGGGCGAGGCCGATCAGTTGCGACGGGCAATCAGCAACTGGGGTCGAAACAGCAAGCTGCTGGACTTCGAGAAGAAGCTGTCCCGAGGAATGATTGAGCGGGGTTACGATGAGGATTTTGCCCGCCGCCTGTTTGACCAGATCAAGGGCTTTGCCGGTTATGGCTTCCCGGAATCTCACTCAGCCAGTTTTGCCCTGTTGGCCTATGTCTCAGCCTGGCTTAAACGCCACCATCCGGCAGCCTTCTTTGTCGGCCTGCTCAACAGTCAGCCCATGGGCTTCTACAGCCCGTCGCAACTTCTTCAGGATGCGGTACGCCACGGGGTTACCGTGCTGCCCGTTGATGTCAACAACAGCACCTGGGATCACCAGCTCTTGGCCGACCAATCGGCTCTACAGCAACCACCCGTGCGCCTTGGCCTGCGGCTGGTCAGGGGTCTGAGTAAAGAGGGCGCCCAGCGACTGGTCGCCGCCCGCAGTCAGGGGGCCTTCCGCCAGGTCAGTAACCTGCGCCAGCGCGCCGCGCTGGACCGGCGCGATATGGAGGCCCTGGCCGACGCCGATGCGCTGGCGTCACTCAGCGGTCATCGCCACCAGTCCCAGTGGCAGATCATGGCCCTGGAGCAGCCCAGGCCGCTATTGCAGGATGAGCAGCGCCAGACGGCGAGTTACTTCAATGATGATGTACAACTGCCGGTACCGGCCGTTGCCGAGGAAGTGCTGGCAGATTATCGCGCCACCGGCGTCACCTTGCGGGCCCACCCCATGAGCCTGCTGCGCGATCGTTATCCGTTCAACCGCTGCCAACGCCACAGTGACCTGGCCACTATCAGCAATAACCGGTTTGTTCGTATCGCCGGCCTGGTCACCTGTAGGCAACGCCCGGGCACCGCTTCCGGCGTGGTATTTCTCACTCTGGAAGACGAAACCGGCAACAGCAATATCGTGGTCTGGCCGCGCACCCAGGAATATTTTCGTAAAACCCTGATGACCGGCCAGTTACTACTGATCAAGGGCACCCTGGAGACAAAAGACAACGTCAGTCATATCATCGCCGGCGCCCTGTTCGACTACACCAGCGAGCTGGAAGCACTGGCGGTGAAGTCGCGGGATTTTCACTGACCAGGCTACACAGGCCGGCTGCACATCAACCTCAATCACTTGCGCCAAACGGGCTATAAGGCAAGCCCAACGCCTGCGCGACAGGCTCATAGCAAACCTTGCCTTGCCAGGTATTTACGCCCCGGGCAAATCCGGGGTCGGCCCGCAGGGCATCCTCACCCGAGATGGCGAGTTGCTCCACATAGGGCAGCGTGCGCGCGGTGAGTGCGAGCGTTGCCGTTCGCGGATAGGCCCCGGGCATATTGGTGACGCAGTAATGCACGACATCGTGCTCAACGTATATCGGATCCGAATGAGAGGTGGGGCGAGCGGTGGCGACACACCCGCCCTGGTCAATGCTGACATCGACGATGACGGAGCCGCTGCGCATGGTTTTGACCATCTCTTCAGTGACCACGTGCGGCGCCCTGGCACCGGCCAGCAAGACCCCGCCCACAACAAGATCCATTGCGGGAATAGCGCGTGCCACAGAGTCCGGGCTCGAGTCGACAAAGCTGACACCAAGCTGGGCCAGCCTGGGATTGCCATCGAACTTGTCCCTACGCAGGCCAAACAGTCGCACCCTAGCGCCCATTGCCGCGGCGGTCATGGCAGCATGCTGTCCGACTACGCCGGCGCCAATCACCATCACCTCACCATTGCTTTCACCCAGGACCGAGCCCAGTTGGGTACCGCTACCGCCATTGAATTTCGCCAGGTAGTAACTGCCCATGGTGACTGACATATTGCCGGCGATCGCACTCATCGGTGCCAACAACGGTAATTCGCCGCCGGAATTTTCAACCGTTTCATACGCAACAGCGGTAGTACCGGCACGCAACAGTGCCTCGGTAAGCGCCGGAGCAACGCCTGCCAGGTGGAGATAGGTAAACAGCGTATTGTCACGCAGGTACGGGTACTCCTGCTCCAACGGCTCCTTGATCTTGACGACCAGATCGCTGTCCCAGGCATCACCCCCACTGCCTGATTGCGCTCCAACCGCGGTGTAAGCGGCATCGGCGAATCCCGAGCCTACACCCGCTCCCTCCTCGACAATTACCGTGTGCCCCGCTGCCACCAATCGCTGTGCACCAGCGGGTGTGAGGGCCACGCGGTTCTCTTTGTTCTTGATTTCCCTGACCACACCAACCTGCATGGCAACGCCTCCCGCCTGACATCTGCTAAATCAGAGTCAGCAGTTCAGACGATTACAGCCCTGCATGCCTTAATCGGGATCAAGAAAAACGCTATTGCAGGAGAAGAAACTGCCGCCGGGGATCGGCGGCAGTTTAAAGGTGAATGGGCTGAGACTATCAGCCAACAAAGGCCAGACGCGGCTCAGAGACACCTTCAGCCTCTACACCCTTGAGATACGCCAGCATGGTGTCAGCGTCGGAAACCTCGAAGGGATCAGTCGGGCAGTTATCGCCAAACTCAGGCTCAACAAACATTTTATCAATAGTGCCATCATCAACGACCATGGAGTAACGCCAGGAACGCATGCCGAAACCGATATTCGACTTGTCCACCAGCATCCCCATCTTGCGGGTAAATTCACCATTGCCATCGGGCAGTAGGGAGACGTTCTTATTACCCTGCTCCTTACCCCACTTAAACATAACAAAGGCATCATTCACCGACACACAGACGATCTCATCAACCCCCAGGGCGCGGAACTCGTCGTACAACTCCTCATAGCGCGGCAGGTGATTGGACGAACAGGTCGGCGTAAACGCGCCGGGCAGCGAAAAGACAACAACTTTCTTGCCGCCGAAGATATCTTCGGTGGTCTTGTCTTCCCAACGATAGGGGTTATCTCCGGCAACAGACTCGTCACGAACACGGGTCTTGAACACTACATGAGGTACACGGTTACTAACTGTCATAACTCTCTCCTTGGTTAAAATCACATCACGGGAGCTATGATAGTGGCGGCAGTTAAATAGTTAAAATCATATTTTATTATTTATATAATAGTTTTTATCTATCGTTGTTCTGGCTGATCTCCTGCCCGCTGCAGAACCGCCAGTTCAAATGCCATTTCCAACGTCATATCCGGCCGGGTTAACAGGGCCTCTCGCTTCTCCCGATGCCCCCGATGGGCAAAGGGCGTCATGGCGACGATATCCGCCAGGCGCTCGCGATCAAGCGTGATCGTATAGTCGACCGTGCGAGTATGAAGCGTCTCAAAGTCCTGCTCGGTCACCGGCTCGGCGGCATGGGGCTGCGGGTTGGTATATAGCCCCTGGCGCAAGGACCATAGATGGCGCGGTCCTGGAACCACCTTCAGGTAATGGCCACCCGGTACCAGCAACCGACGCAGTTCATCACCGGCGACAGGTGCGAAAACACTCGTAGCCAGGTCGACGCTGTCCGCCGCCAGTGGCACATTAAATGCGCTGGCCACCGCGAAATGGAGTCTTCCGTGCCGTTTGGCGGCCAGCCGCACTGCCTCCTTTGCGATATCGATCCCAAAGACTTTAGCTGTCGGCAGACTGTCGGCGATGGCCGCCGTGTAATAACCCTCACCGCAGCCGATATCTACAACAGTGTCGATACCGGAAATCTCCGCCAACAGCGCTTGCAAGCCTTTAGCCAACGGCTCGTAAAAGCCCGCATCAAGTACTCTTCGGCGCGCCGCTACCATGGTGCGGTCATCACCGGGCTGCTTGCTGCGTTTTCGGTTGGAGGGCAACAGGTTCACATAGCCCTCCTTCGCCCGGTCAAATTGGTGGTGCTCAGGACAGGCCAGAGATCGTTCGTCGGGCGACCAGCAAAGTCGTTGCTGACAATGGGGACAGATCCACATTACATCGAGAGCCGTGCTTAAATGAGAGAACCTCAACATAACAGAGATGGCTGGAAAATGACGATTCAACTAAACACGCTGTTCGTAGCAATGCTGCTGGCTGGAGCTGTGAGGGCAGCGGGCCCCCTGATCACAGACACACCCATCGACGCCGGGATTATTCCTTATCCTGAGAGTGATCCGGCAATGGAGCGCGAGCTTTCGCGGGCGCTGATAGATACCAATGCCCCTCGCAGTCAGGTACTGATGCAAACAACCAGGACCTGGGACGATGGCAGTTTTGCCTACCCTCCCGGCAAGGCAGAGGTGACTGCTGTTCGAATTTCCTTACCGGATGGTCACCAGGCCGACTACCACTGCCACCCAATGCCAACCTTCGGTTACATCGCCAGCGGCCGCCTGAGGGTGGATACGCGCAATGGTGACAGCACTGAGTTCAAGGCCGGCGACGTTGTCAGCGAGGTAATGAACACGCTGCATCGCGGCACCGTGTTGGAAGGCCCGGTGGAACTACTGGTGTTCTATGCCGGCGCCCAAGGTCAGCAAAACACGTACGTCGAGCAGGAAGAGGGGGTAAGCCCCTGCGAGGGTTGAAGCACCCCATCAGTCGACCCGTGGTACCGAGGCCAGCAGCGCACGGGTGTAGGGGTGCTGCGGACGCGTAAGAATTTGCTCGGCGCTGCCCTGCTCGACCAGTTTGCCGTACTGCATCACCCCGACATGATCGGCCAGCGTAGGCACGATAGACAGATCGTGGGTAATAAACAGATATGACACGCCATCCTCGCGCTGCAAGTCCTGCAGCAACTCCAGTACCTCGGCCCTGATAGACACGTCCAGCGCACTGGTCGGTTCGTCACAAATAATCAACTCTGGCTCCACGGCCAGGGCCCGGGCTATGGCGATACGCTGCAGTTGTCCGCCAGAAAATTCATGGGGATAGCGGCTGGCATGCTCAGCCAACATCTGCACCCGCTGCAGCAACTTCGCAACACGCTGCTCGCGCTCGCCGGGCGAACTCGAAACCCCCAGGCTGATCATGCCCTCGGCGATAATTTCGCCCACCGTCAGGCGCGGATTCATGGAGGAATAGGGATTTTGGAAAATCACCTGAATACGCTTGCGATAAGGCAGCATCGCTTTTCGCGACAGGCTATTGAGGGTAGCGCCGGCAAAGCGGATGTCACCGGCGGCGGTGTCCTCCAGCCTGAGTATCGCCCGGCCGAGGGTGGACTTGCCGCTGCCCGACTCACCCACCAGTGCATACGTTTCGCCACGGCCTATCGTCAGTGATACGCCATCAACTGCACGGGTGTGATCGACAACCCGCTGCAACACCCCACGCCGAATCGGGAAGTGCACTTTGACATCGGCCAACTCCAGCAGCGGTTCCACCTTGCGCTCGTCACGAAACCGGGACAGGTCCGGCAGGGCCGCAATCAACTGACGACTGTACTCCTCCTGTGGCGCATGGAAAAAACTGTCGACACTGGCTCGCTCGATAATTTCGCCGCGATACATCACGCCGACCTCGTCAGCCGTGTTTTTAACCACGCCCATATCATGGGTAATCAGCAGCACCGCCAGCTGCCTGGAACGCGTCAGCTCCCTGATCAGTTCCAGCACCTGCTCCTGGATGGTCACGTCCAGGGCAGTAGTGGGCTCATCGGCGATCAATACATCCGGCTCGCAGGCCAGCGCCATGGCAATCATCACCCGCTGCTGCTGGCCACCGGAGAGCTGGTGTGGATAGAATTCATAACGCTGCTCCGGCTCGGGGATCCCGACCTCCTCGAACAGGCTTGTCACCCGACGGCGCAGTGCCGAGCCGCCCAGGCTGGTATGCAGGCGCAGCGTCTCTGCGACCTGATCGCCAACTGTTTGCACCGGGTTCAGTGCCGTCATGGCGTTCTGGAAAATCATTGCCACCTGCCTGCCCCGGATGGATTGCATTCGCGACTCCGGTATAGCAAACAGATCCTGACCTTCGACCGACACCTCGCCCGCAGTGATTGCCAACGCCTCTGGCAACAGGCGCATGGCGGCCAGCGAGGTTACCGACTTACCCGACCCGGACTCGCCGACCAGGGCGAAAATTTCTCCGGCCTTCAACTCGAAGGAAACACTTTTGAGAATCGACTCGCCCGAGTTCACAACCTCGACACACAGGTCGCTAACGCGCATAAGGACGCTGCCAGCAGCGTTGTCGGTGCTCATGCCTCGGCCCTGCGCGCGCTGGTGCGAGGATCAAAGGCATCGCGGACCAGGTCGGAAAACAGGTTGGCCGCCAGGACGATGGTAAACATGAAGAAGAATGCCCCGGTCAGCGTCCACCAGACAGCGGGCTCGCGCGACAGTTCGGCCCTGGCGCCATTGATCATATTACCCCAGCTGCCCATCGATGGATCGATACCAACACCGATATAGGACAGTACCGCTTCTGCCAGCACCAGGGCACTGAAATCCAGCACAAAGGTAATCAGGATGATGTGCACCACATTCGGCAAAATATGCCGGCTAAGGATGCGAATATGACTGACGCCAAAGGCGTGGGCCGCCTGTACGTAATCGAGCTGACTGATCTTCAGCGTCTCGGCTCGGATCAGCCGGCACAGGGTCGACCAACTGGTTACCCCGAGAATGAAGCACAAGGCGATGAAACGCGCGTCGGCCTTTTCTATACCCAGGGAAAAGAAATCGGGATTGATATCGATATAGACCTGGAACAGCAGTACCGACGCCGCAATTAGCAAAATACCGGGGATGGAACTCAAGGTGGTGTAGAGATATTGCACCACGTCATCCACCCAACCTTTGAAATAACCCGCCATAACACCCAGGGTCACGGCAATCGGCAGCATGATCAGCGTTGCCAGCGTACCCAGCAACACGCCGGTGCGCACCCCCTTGAGGCTCTGGTAGAGCACATCGGCTCCACCAAGGTCCGTGCCCAACACATGATAATAATGACTGATTCTGACCAGCCAGACCGCTGCCACCACAATGACGGCCTGGGTCAGCCAGCAGGCATGCCAGGGCAGTGGACTGCGGCGCAGAAACCACCATTGAGGGAGCACCAGGAGCGCGGCCAGCAGCAAACCGGACAACAAGGCGGACAACGATTTCTGAGCCACGTCCGACCAGCGGTCGGCGGGGTCTGCAAGGTGTTGTCCCGCATGATTGAGAGGCGGGTAGTCACGTATGTCCCTGCCTTCGCTGTCCTTCATGTTCTGCTTGGCAAAGGACTTCAATGCAAACGGCGCGGAATAGGTGCGCTCAAAGCGTTCGCCCATGCCATCCAGCGCCACGTCGAGCACACTGGTGACCTTGTTGTCGTAAAACACCTCGTCGGTCACGAGGCCTTCCGGTGGCGGCAACTCACGGCGAAAATGCAGGGAATCGAGCAGTGCCACCACTACATAAGTGATGATGACAGTGAACGCCACCATGCCCAGGGTGGATGAAAAGACCTGCTGCCAGCGCTCCCTTATCTGCGGGTCTCGACGAAGCAGGTAAAAAAACGCAAGCAGCGCTATCACCAGCATGAAGATCAGCGCGTCGGACCAAAGCACAACAGGTTTCATCGTCCAGTTTGCCTCAGTTCAATCGTACCCGGGGATCGGCCCAGGTGTAGGAAATATCGGTCAGGATGAGCCCGATGATGTAAAGGACGGAGCCGATGAAGACCATGCTGCGGACTATCGCGAAGTCCTGTGAATTGATCGCGTCGAGCATGTAGCTGCCCAATCCGGGAATGCCGAAGAAAGACTCTATTAGCAGACTACCCATGAACAAAGCCGGTATCACCACCACGACGCCGGTCAGAATGGGAATCAGGGCATTGGGCAGTATGTGACGAAACAGTATCGTCAGCTCCGAGCAGCCCTTGGCGCGCGCTGTGCGCACATAGTCCTGGGTAGACTCCTCCAAAAATAGTGTCCGGTACCAGCGCGCCCCGGTCCCGATACCCGCGACCACACCGACCAGCACCGGCAGGATCAGAAACTTCCAGGGCTCACCGGTGGCACTGAAACCCGAAATCGGCACCAGCTGCCAGGATTTGGCCACCAGATACTGCCCACCGATAATGTAGAACAGATAGGAAATGGACATCAGCGCGACAAATACCAACACCGCCCAGCGGTCCAGCCGCGTCCCATGAAACATAACCACCATTAACGCGACGCTGATATTGATGCCTATACCGACGATAAATGTCGGCAGTGCCACGGCGAGGCTGGGCCACATCCGCGTGGAAACATCGGTAGTGATATCCCGGCCACTCTCAGAACGACCAAAATCGAAGGCGAACAGCCTGACCGACTTGCTGTAGAAAATGGTATCGGTAATCGACGCCAGGCCGCTGACCTCTTCGTTGATAAACAGCGGTTTGTCATACCCGTTTTTGCGCTTCCAGCTCTCGATCGCTTCGGGCGTGACATATTTCTCACCGAGCTGGGACACTGCCATGTCATCCGGGGAATTAACCACAAAAAACAAGGCAAAGGTCAGCAGGTTGACGCCCACAAGAATAGGAATGGCATACAACAAGCGTCGGACAATATAGGCAAACATCTATTTTCCTAGCGTACGGTTTGGTTTTGTCTGCGCCGATAGGCAGTCACGCCCGGCAGAACCATGGCGGCGAGCAAAAGCCCGCCTGCAAATAGCGGCCAGGTCACCGGGTCATTCCATTGCGCCTGCTTTTGCGCCCTTTTTTCGGGGTCCAGCCGCAGGTACTTGAGCGTACCCTTGGAAATACCGTGGCGCTTGGTGTTATGGACCCAGCTGTTGTTCAGGTAGATTTCTTTCGGAAAATAGGCGTTGAGCCAAACCGCATCCCTGCGGAATAGCTCTACCATGCGCGCCACCAGTTTGGCGCGCTCCGGTCCTGGATGCAGCAGACGCATTCTGGTAAACAAGGCGTCAAATTCAGGGTTCTCATAATTGGAGTTGTTGGATCCGTCACACTGACAAACCAACGGACTCTCAGGGCCATACAGCAGGAACAGGAAATTCTCGGGGTCCGGATAGTCCGCCAGCCAGCCGTAGGAGTAAATCTGGCTGTTACCGGTCAACAATTTCTCGCGCGTTCTATTCCAGTCCGCCGGCCTGAATTCAACCTGCACACCCAGTGGCTCGAAGGTGCGCTTCATCCAGTTCATGGACGTGGTGCCAATGGCCTGGGACTGCACGTCCAGGAATATCTTCAGCGGCTCGCCGGTTTTCGCATCACGGCCGTTGGGGTACCCGGCCTCTGTCATCAGCTGACGGGCATATTCGATAGACTTGCGACGGGGAGCACCGTCTACCCAATCATAGACGTAGGGGTTAATGCCCTCCTCGCCTTCCAGGTGTCCGGGTATACCCGGTGGAATGAGTGTCTGCGCTGCGATCCCGTTGCCTTTGGCAAAGATCGCCAGATACTCCTCCATGTTGTAAGCAATTTGCAGTGCCTGCCGCAATTTGCGCTTGTCCTCGCTGTAGCCACCGACCACCGGGTCACGCATATTGAAACCGTAGTAGTAGATACCCGGCTTGACGTCCGGCGTCATGGTGATTTCCCGGTTGGCGATATCGCCCGACATCTCCAGTCCATCCGGCCCCACCACAAAGGCCTGGTCGAAAACCCCGGTCGTATTGGCATGCACCTCTCCGGAGCGGTCGTAATAGCCCTGTAAAAACTTGGTCCACAGCGGCAATACCTCTTTTTCCACGGTGAAAATCGCCCTGTCGATGAAAGGCAGGCGTTTGCCGGCATCATCCAGCAAGCCCTTTTCGGCGTCGCCCGGGGCACCCTCGCTGGGATAGAAATCGGCGCGGTAATTGGGATTGCGCAACAGCACGATCTCACTATTGGGGTTATTTTCTACCATCATGTAGGGGCCGCTGCCCACCGGCCACCAGTCCATGGTCAGATTGCGTTCGGCAAACCCCGGGTTGTGGTAGAAGCGGTCGGCCTCCGGCGGAATCGGGGCAAAAAACTGCATGGCAAGCCAGAATTCAAACTGCGGGTAGACGCCATTGATGGTGATCTGCAAGCGGTGATCATCAACAACCTGCAAACCGTCGAAAGAGAAATCATCGAGGTCCAGCCAGCCCGACCTCTCAACCTCACCCACTGTGTCCGAAAAGTCCTGCATGCCCACGATATACCGGGACATCATCCCGAGCATCGGTGAACCCAATTCGGGATCGGCGAGGCGCTTGATACCATAGGCATAGTCACTGGCAAGCACTGGCCGGGAGCCGGTTTCTGGAAAGTCATGCATGCTGCGGTAGGCGGATGCCTCAGAGGCGTCGTTGAAAAGGTACAACGGCTCACCGTCTGCGTTTTTGGCAAAGGCCGGGTGTGGCTGGTAATGGGCATCTTCGCGCACATCAAGGGTGTAACGAGTAAAAGCTACTGCCTCACTACCCTCAGCCACTATCTCACCGTCAGCATCGAGGTAGCTGACCTGCGGTAACTCGCGGACCCCTGCCGCCACCAGCTCATAGGGGCGCTTCAAGAAGTGGTAACCCAGAGGCGCCTCATAGATTTGCGCGAGAAAAAGGCTTTCGTCGGTGGCGTAGGAAAGCGCGGGGTCAAGGTGCTTGGGTGGCCGACTCATCACCGACTGATAAACAGCTTCCCCTTCCAGTGTCGGGGGATGCGGGTTATTCCACGGCACCTCACCACAACCGGCAAGCAACAGCACCAGGGCAATCAGGTAGGGCCTGCAATCAGCGGCTGCGGTCGATGGCACTATTGTCACTCATCCTCGTTTTTCACATACAGCGTAAGCTCGCCGGCATCGTCCAGCAAAGGCGCCAGCACAATCGGCCGACAACACACCTGGCAGTCTTCGATGTAGGTGGCGCCGGCATCTCCGGGGTCAACAAGGACTTCGATACCCTCGCCACAATAGGGACAATAAATCTGTTGTTCTGTTAAGACGGATTCCACAGCCAATCCCGCAATACCACTTCATTCGATATTGTACCCTGTCGCGCTCGATTCGGATTGCTTTGAGCGACATGGTTGAGCTTGGTCGGGAATACCGACGACGGCCGGGTGCTGATCTGAGTGCCCTCACCGCTCCATTGCACTCGGAGTGGGTTATTGACCCACAGCAATGTTTGGCCGTTTTCGGGAGGCGATCCGACAGAAATGCACTAAACTGGTAGGCCACGCAGGCGAATCTTATTCCGAGGATTGAAAGCAGATGAAAAACACACCTATAACAGCGCTGGCCACAGCACTTATATTGGCTGCCGCAAGCGGCCCTTCAACCGCACAGATTCCTCCGCCAGCAGACTCTTCCATACTGTCCAGGGAATATACCGGCACCGTTTATTCACCCTATGCCGGCAGGGATTTTCCGTCGGGGGTCTACTGGGGTGACACCCACCTGCACACCGATATCTCAATGGATGCCGGCGCCTTCGGCAATCGTCTCGGCCTGGACGAGGCCTATCGCTTTGCCCGCGGTGAGGAGGTTGAGTCTACCAATGGCGGGCCCGTGCGCCTGTCTCGACCGCTGGATTTTCTGGTGATAGCAGACCACTCCGACAACATGGGGTTTTTCCCGGACATGTTTGCCGGCAAGGAGCACATCCTGTCCGACCCAACGGGCAAGGACTGGTACGAGCGCGTCAAGCGCGGTGAAGGTGTCGGCGTGGCGCTGGAGCTGATTGGGCTGTTTTCACAAGGCGAGTTCCCGGAGGCGCTGATTTACAAACCCGACTCCCAGCCTTACAAAGATGCCTGGGCCAAAACCGTGGCAGCGGCGGAGGAGTTTAACGATCCAGGCAAGTTCACCGCCTTCATCGGCTACGAGTGGACCTCACTGGTGCGGGGCAACAACATGCACCGGGTGGTGATTTACAAGGACGATGGTGACAAGGGCGGCTCAATGGTGCCCTTCACCACGATTGCACCCGAGGGCAGTACCAACCCGCGCGACCTGTGGACATGGATGGAAGGCTATGAAGAGAAAACCGGCGGCGAAGTGTTGGCCATTGCGCACAATGGCAACCTGGCCAACGGCATCATGTTCCCAATGGAAGTCCAGAACGACGGCAAGGAAATCGACATCAGTTACGTGGAGCGTCGCGCTCGCTGGGAGCCTCTTTATGAAGCAACCCAGATCAAAGGCGATGGTGAAACCCACCCGCTGCTGTCACCGGATGACGAATTCGCTGATTTCGAGACCTGGGATATCGGCAACCTCGACGTTTCCCAGGCCAAGACGGACGATATGCTCCCCGGGGAGTACGCCCGCGAAGCACTCAAACGCGGTCTGCTGCTCGAAGAAAAACTCGGCACCAACCCCTATAAGTTCGGCATGATCGGCTCTACCGACAGCCACACCTCACTGGCCACTACACAGGAAGACAACTTTTTCGGCAAGCATTCAGGCGCGGAGCCCGGCCCGGAACGTATGTCCCACCCGTTCATGAGCAATGAAAACGGCACCATCATGGGCTGGCAACAAGTCGCCTCCGGGCTGGCCGCTGTCTGGGCGCGGGATAACACCCGCGCCGCCCTGTTCGAGGCAATGGAGCGCAAGGAGGTATACGCCACCACCGGTACCCGCATGATGGTGCGCTTTTTCGGTGGCTGGGAATTTAGTGCGAATGACCTGAACAATCGCCAGCCCGCCTTCGCGGGCTACGAGAAAGGTGTGCCCATGGGAGGTGATCTGCCTGCCCGCGGCAAGGCCAAGGCTCCTACGTTCATGGTCTTCGCATTGCGTGACACCACGGGCGCCAACCTGGACCGAATCCAGATTGTCAAAGGCTGGCAGGAAGGCGGCAAAACAGTGGAGAAAGTCTACGACGTCTCCTGGTCAGGCGATCGCAAGCCGAACAAGGACGGCAAATTGCCTTCGGTTGGCAATACGGTTGATGCCAAAGCGGCGAACTGGACCAATACCATCGGCGCAGCGGAGCTCGCCACCGTGTGGAGCGACCCCGATTTCGACCCGGATCAGCGTGCCTTTTACTATGCGCGGGTAATTGAAATCCCAACCCCACGCTGGAGCACGCACGATGCCTTCCGCTTTGGTGTGGAAATCCCTGAGGGGGCGCCTGTATCGGTACAGGATCGGGCCTATACCTCACCCATCTGGTACACCCCCTGACTACACGGCAGTGCCGGCTACTGCCGGCACTACTGCTATTCATCGTGGCTGCCGCAACATCAAATAATGAGCAGATACCGCCACAACGAGCGGCCATGCTCGACGCTATCCGTGCATCGGTCAGTGATTCCTCAGACTACACCGGCATCAGCCAGCTCAGCGATCGGGTAATGACGGCGCTGGGTAGTGTGCCCCGCGAGGAATTCGTTCCCACCGCCTACCGGCATCGGGCCTACGACAACACCCCATTACCAATCGCTGCCGGGCAGACTATCTCGCAGCCGCTGATCGTCGCGCTGATGACAGAGCTGCTGGACCCGCAACCGGATGACGTTGTGCTGGAGGTGGGCACCGGCTCCGGCTACCAGGCCGCTGTCCTGTCCTCGCTGGTAGCCCGGGTCTACAGTATCGAAATTGTCGAGGAGTTGGCCCGCAGTGCGGACGCAGTGCTGCATGAACTGGGTTATAACAACGTCGTGGTACGGGCGGGGGACGGCTATGCGGGCTGGCCCGAGCACGCCCCCTTTGATGGCATTATTGTCACCGCCGCAGCCGAGGAACTGCCACCGCCATTGCTGCAACAACTGAAACCGGGCGGCAAACTGATCATCCCCGTGGGTGAGACGCACGGCTATCAGGAGTTACTGTTGATAGAAGTCGATAGTAACGGGGAGATCGACAGGCAGTCGGTACTGCCGGTGCGCTTTGTTCCCCTGACAGGAGACCGTTAGGTCGGCTGGTCCAGCCACTTGTCCACGACAGGCGGCTCAAATGAGGCCATGCGATCAAGCAAGGCACAGTAATCATCATCTACCAACAACAATCCATGATGCTCAGCTTTGACGAAGCGCTGATCGACCATGTGATCGAGGAAGCGCAACAGGTGATCATAGTAACCGGCAACATTGAGCAGGCCCACAGGTTTGCGGTGAAAGCCCAACTGGTTCCAGGTCCACACCTCAAACAGCTCTTCCAGGGTACCCAGCCCACCTGGCAACGCGATCATGCCATCGGCGCGCTTGAGCATCGCCATCTTGCGCTCATGCATGGAGTCGACCACCAGTAACTCGCTGAGCCCGGTATGCTCCACTTCCTTGTCGGCAATGTCTGCCGGTATCACGCCGACCACCTTGCCTCCGGCAGCCAGGGCAGCATCCGCGGCGGCACCCATCAAGCCCACATGCCCGCCACCGTATACGAGGGTCATGCCGCGCCCGGCTATTTCTCGCGCCACACCTTCAGCGGCGGTGCGATAGTCGGCGCGGGCGCCAGGGCTGGCACCGGTGTAGACACAAACAGAATCCATTAAAAATGACCTACAGTGGACTGCGTCCCTTTTTGGCGGCGATTCGCAGGCGCAGCGCATTGAGCTTGATAAAGCCCTCGGCGTCAGCCTGATCATAGGCTCCGGCGTCGTCCTCGAAGGTGGCAATATGCTCGTCGAACAAGCTGTCTTCAGACTGGCGGCCAGCAACAATGACGTTGCCCTTATAAAGCTTCAGTCGGACCTTGCCGTTCACCGTGGCCTGGGACTGATCAATAGCCGTCTGCAGCATCTGCCTTTCGGGCGACCACCAGTAACCGTTGTAGATAAGGTTGGCATAGCGGGGCATGAGCTCGTCCTTCAGGTGAGCCACTTCGCGGTCCAGGGTCAAGGACTCGATAGCGCGATGCGCCTTGAGCATGATGGTGCCGCCCGGGGTCTCGTAACAGCCACGCGACTTCATACCCACATAGCGATTTTCGACAATATCGTCCCGACCGATACCGTTGGTACCGCCGACTTTGTTCAGGTATTCCAGTACTGTTGCCGGGCTCATCGCCTGGCCATTGATAGCGGTGATATCACCGCACACAAAGTCCAGTTCTATATATGTGGCCTCATCCGGGGCCGCCTCGGGGCTGACGCTCCAGCGCCACATATCCTCTTCGGCCTCCGCCCAGGGATCTTCCAGAACGCCGCCCTCATAAGAAATATGCAGCAGGTTGGCGTCCATGGAGTACGGTGACTTTTTCTTCGAGCTGGCGTAGTCAACCGGGATATTGCGCTCCTCGCAATAGGCCATCAATGACTCACGGGAACTCAGGTCCCATTCCCGCCAGGGTGCAATGACCTTGATACCCGGCTTAAGCGCGTAAGCACCCAGTTCAAAGCGGACCTGGTCATTACCCTTACCAGTGGCACCGTGGGAGATGGTATCGGCACCGGTTTCATTGGCAATTTCGATCAGGCGCTTGGCAATCAGTGGTCGGGCGATAGACGTTCCCAGCAGGTATTCGCCTTCATATATCGTGTTGGCACGAAACATCGGATAGACAAAGTCTGCAACGAATTCCTCGCGCAGGTCATCGATGTAGATTTCCTTGATCCCCAGTGCCTCGGCCTTGGCCCTGGCCGGTTCGACTTCTTCGCCCTGGCCAATATCGGCGGTGAATGTCACCACCTCACAATGGTAGGTGTCCTGTAACCAGCGCACGATAACCGATGTATCCAGACCACCGGAATATGCCAGTACAACCTTGTTCACGTCAGACATGCGTCGCTCCGTAGAAAACAGCATCAAAAAGGCCGGCCATTCTACTCTCGAGGGGCTGTAATTCCCAGTCCGGGCCGTTATCGGTGCGCGGTGTGTTCACCCGTCGCCCGCTTTAAGGTAGCATTCACCCTCTTGCCGAGTAGCTTAAGGCCACCAGTGAACGAACTGACAATTACCCGCCCCGACGACTGGCACGTCCACCTTCGGGACGGTGACGCCCTGCCCCATACCTGTGCTGACATGGCAAGGTACTTCCAGCGGGCAATTGTCATGCCCAACCTGACACCGCCAGCGCGCTCAGTGGCCGAAACAGCGACTTATCGAGACCGCATATTGGCTGCAATGCCAGACTTGCCCCGCCGGTTTGAACCTTTGATGACGCTTTACCTGACCGACCAGACCGACGCAGCTGAAATTCAGCTGGCCGCTGCTGCCGAGCATGTGCACGCGGTCAAACTCTACCCGGCCGGCGCCACCACCAATTCCGATGCCGGCGTGGCCAAACTGGACAGTCTTTTCCCGGTGCTGGCCGCAATGGAGGAAGTCGACCTGCCCCTGCTCATTCACGGCGAGGTCACCGATCACGATATCGACATCTTTGACCGGGAGAAGGTCTTTATCGATAGGCACCTGGCGCCCATTGCCGAGCGCTTCCCCGGTCTACGCATCGTGCTGGAACACATTACCACCCGCGACGCGGTGGAATTTGTGCGCGAGGCTCCAGACAATGTAGCTGCCACCATTACTGCCCATCACCTGCTATTCAATCGCAACGATATGCTGGTGGGTGGAATTCGCCCGCACTATTACTGCCTGCCGATTCTGAAGCGCAATATTCACCAGAACGAGCTGCGCGAGGCAGCCAGCTCCGGCGACCCCAAATTTTTCCTCGGCACAGATTCCGCGCCACACACCACGGCTAGCAAGGAAACCAGTTGTGGCTGTGCCGGCGTTTATACGGCCCACGCTGCGATAGAGCTTTACGCGGAGGTCTTTGAGGACCTGGGGGCTCTGGACAAACTCGAGGGTTTCGCCAGCCACTTTGGTCCTGATTTTTATCGCCTGCCGCGCAATACCGACTGCATCACCCTGCGTAAGGAGAGCTGGCAGGTGCCCGCACAGCTGCCACTGGGTGATAAAACACTGACGCCTCTGCGGGCGGGCGAAACAATAAGCTGGCGCGTTGTGGGCACAGGCAGTTGAGCCTGTGAGTCACGATGGTGGCAACCAGATTTGCGATCGTTTCAGGGGCTTCCTGCCTGTAGTCATCGATGTTGAGACCGGGGGATTCGTTGCCGCCACTGACGCCATCCTTGAGATTGCAGCGACCGTGGTGCGCATGGATGACAGCGGCGTGCTATCGGTACACCGAACCTACAACTTTAATGTGGCACCCTTCGAGGGCGCCAACATCGAACAGTCTGCGCTGGACTTTACCGGCATTGACCCCTATCACCCGTTTCGCGAGGCACTGCCGGAAGAGGAGGCCATGGCCGAGCTGTTTCGCGTCATACGCAAGGAGATACGGGACCAAGGGTGCAGCCGCGCCATCCTGGTTGGCCACAACGCGCACTTTGACGCCGGGTTTGTGAATGCAGCGGTAGAGCGTTGCAGCATCAAGCGCAATCCCTTCCATCCGTTTTCATTTTTCGATACCGCAACGCTGTCGGGGCTGGCCTATGGACAGACCGTGTTGGCCAAGGCCTGTGCCGAAGCGGGCATCAGCTTCGACAATAACGAGGCACACTCTGCCGCCTACGACGCGGAGCGTACGGCCGAACTGTTCTGCGATATCGTTAACCGCTGGAAGGAATGTGGCGGCTGGCTGCCGGACTTCGGCTAGGCTCCGGTTCAGTCTTCACCGCTGATCTGGTTGAGGATGATGTCCAGCTCGCGAATCAGGGCATCGAGGTTTTCGGATCCGAGCAGTTCGTATTTCAGGGCTTCGTCCAAGGGCAGCAACTGCACCAGGGTGAAAGCAACCTGCCAGGCGTTATCGTAGTCCACGCCAAGATTCATGCGCTGTACGTGGGGGTGCGTCTCCAGACTGCGCAGCACGTCTGCCAGCGATTGCCAGTTTGCCAGCATCGGCGCCGGCTCCAGGGCGGCCTGCATCCTGACATTACCCATCACCAGGCCGCTGTCGGCACGGTGGGTCTCATCCAGCTCAAAAATTTCGCCGCCTCGAATGGTAATCCCCAACAGGCCATTGGGTAGCTGATCCCAGTCGATGATTCGCGCATAAGTGCCGTAGTCGCCCAGATCCGGCTGTGCCCTACCCTGCTGCGCTATCTCGGCACCACGCCTGATCCAGACGACCCCAAAGCCGGTGTCAGAGCGCATACAGTCCTTCACCAGGTCAAGATAGCGCTGCTCGAAAATCTGCAACGGCATCTGACCGTATGGCAGCAGTACCGAAGACAGGGGAAACATGGGTATATCGGACACGTTATCTTCCACAGGTATTAGTTGGGCTCACTGGCGATCTCCAGCCACTGCAGTTTAGCCAGCGCCTCATCTCTATCGGCACCACATATCTCCGCTTCTGCCGCAAACGCAGCACACACAGCCGGACGCCGGGCGTCGCCGAACAATCGACAACGCAAGTCCTCAGCCAGGTGCACACAGCGCATACCCGCTGGCTTGCCCTCGGGCATGCCGTAAAACGGCTGAAGAATCGACGGCGCTATACAGCAGGCGCCACAGGCCTTACGACACTCCATCCTGGTCGCCTTCCGGCCCCAGTGGCTTGAACAAAATAATCAGTTGCGGCAACAGCAGCAGGGCACCAATCACTGCCGCTATCATGGCTAATACGGTGAGCAGGCCAAAGTAGATGCTGGGATTGAAGTTGGACAGTGTCAACATGGAGAAACCGATCACCACCGTCACCGTTGTGTAATACATGGCCCGACCGATACTGTCATGACAGCGATACATCGTAGCGCGGTAATCGCGATCGACCGGGAACTCCCGCAGGAACCGATGCACATAGTGGATACAATCGTCGACACCGATTCCCACCACAATAGCTGCGATGGTGATCGTCATAATATCCAGCGGTATACCCGCCACGCCCATCACGCCCAAGACCAGGCCTGCGGCCAGCATATTGGGGGCCAGGGCGATAAGAGCGAGGGAGAGAGAGCCGAACAGCAGCCAGAACATAACCGTAATGGCGACGAACACCGCTCCCAGCGTCAATATCTGTGACCGGAACAAACTCTGCAATACATTGTTGTACAGCACCAGCATGCCTGTGAACTGAACACGCTCGGGCGCCAGCCCGACATCGTCGATCAACTCCTGGCGCAACTGTTGCAGGAACACATTGCGCCGCAATTCCTTGCTGGTTTCCATTACCCGCACCGTTACCCGGGCCTGCTCCAGGTCTTCAGAAAAATAGGGGTCTACCATCAGTCCCTTGATATCAGCAGGCAAGCTCTTTTGCACCAGCGCCAGCTCGACAGAGCCGATATCCTCGCCAAGGAGATTTTTAACCACTGCAAAGGTGGTCGACAGCGACAACACCTTGCCGGTCTCGGCCCGCGAATCCACATGGCGATGAACCGCGTCGAGCTCGCGCATACCCTGCAGGCTGAACCAGTAGCTAGGGACAAAGGTCTCGCCGCCCGGGGAAGCGAACTCGTCGACATCACTACCGAATTCATCCGCCCATTCATCATCAACGGCAGGCTCCGCGGCAAAGAAATCATCGTCGTCAGCAAAAGGATCGCTGTCGTCAACTGGCGCTGCAGCTTCGCCGCCACTTAGCGGTAACTCCAGGCCAGGCAGAGGGGCGTCCCGGTCAGGTGCAGAGATCACGATATCCAGCGGGATGGTGCCACCGAGCTTGGAATCCAACAGTTCCATGCCCTGGTAGATTTCGGTGGTTTCATGAAAATAATCGATGAAACGGTTCTCGACCTCAAGCCGGGATATACCCCATACAATGGTTATCGACAACGCCACGCTGGTCAAAATAATCAGGCCGCCAAAGCGGTCGGTGGCACGGGCAAAATGCACCGTCATTGCCTGGTGGACCTTGTTGTATTTGAACGGCCTGCCCTTGGGCCAGACCAGCATCAAGCAAGGCACCAGGATAAAAGACAAAAACAGCGCTACCGCAATACCAACAGTCATCATCCAGCCAAAGTCGATCACCGGCTGGATGCCCGATATAACCAGGGAAACGAAAGCAACGATTGTAGTGATTCCGGTATAAACACACGGTACCGCCATCAGGCGCACTGTGTCGCGAACACGCAGGTAAAGGTCGCCATCGGGGTCAGCCGCGTGCAGTTCGCGGTAGCGCACGATCAGGTGGATTGTTATGGCCAGGGTGATAATCAACAACACAGCGACAAAATTGGATGAAATTACCGTCATCCGCCAGTCCAGCGCAGCCAGCAACCCGAGCATGACCACACCGGTAGCGCTGCAGGTTACCAGTGGGATCACCACCCAGCGCACCCGCTGAAAAATCAGCGCCAGCACCACTAGCATAACGCCTAAAATAGCGCTGCCGAATAGCTCCAGGTCTGCCTGCACGAAGTCGACCATATCAGCGGCAATCATCGGCACTCCGCCAACAAAGAGATCGGCGTGATCGCCATAGCCGGCGGCTATCCCCCGAACCCGACTGACCAGTTCTCCCTGGCGGTCCAGCGCGACCGCAGTATGGGCCTTGAAATCGAGCTCGACCTGCCCAAGTTCGGCACGACCGGCGCCAGTTAGCTCACCGTCGCGCCGCTGAGCGCGCAGCTCCTCGCGTCGGTCCAGTAGCTCAAAATAACGCTGATCACGCTGTAGATTAATCTGCACAGCCGTCAGGGTGCCATCGCGGCTGGCCAGCAGGTCGGCGTAGATCGGGCTGGTGGTGAATTCCTTCAGCGCCATTTCTCGATCAAGACCTTGTGTCCGCAGGGACGGCAGTGGTGTATCGGAGGTGATATCGCCCAGAGATACCGGCGGACTCTCCAGCAAAGGTACATCCCATACTGTGGTCACGGATGACACACCGGGCAGCTCGCGCAACTCGTCAGCCAGCCGTTGCAAGGGCTGCAAAGAGTCATCGGCAAGCAAAGGAGAATGGGGCTGCCAGGTAATCAGCAGGAAGTCCTCGGAGCTGTACTCGCCACTGACCTCGCGAAAAAAGTCCAGTGCCGGATCGCCCTGCAGCAGCAGGGAATCAGCGGAGGCATCCAGTTTGATCTTGCCCAATTGGCTCGCAGCGGCAATGACCAACAATGCCACCAGGGCGAGAGAGAGAAAGGGCCGTCGCAGCACCAGGCTTTCATAGGCCGCCAGCAGTGATTTGGACATCAGCTTATCGTCGCTTCCAGTTGCGCCAGCAGCTTTTGGTGGACCCCACCAAAACTGCCGTTACTCATTATAATTATGCGGTCACCGGGTCTAGCATCGGCAGCCACCTGTCGGGCCAATTCATCAATATCTGTCACCAGGCTCGCCGGCACCGGGCTGGTATCAACCACTGACTCCAGCGACCAGTCCATACCCTCGGGCTGAAACCAGATCACCTGGTCAGCGTCGCTCGTGGCCGCGGCCAGTTGCGCCCTATGCTCACCCATACGCATGGTATTGGAACGCGGTTCTACCAGGGCGATCAGTCTGCCCTCACCCTGCCCGGCCCGCAGACCCTGTAACGTGGTCGCGATCGCGGTGGGGTGGTGCGCAAAATCATCATACACGGCCACACCATTGACCGTACCGAGCAACTCAAGGCGTCGCTTGACGCCCTTGAAGCAGGCCAGCGCCTCCGCCGCGGCGGGCAGGGTCACACCCACATGATGTGTTGCAGCCATGGCCGCCAGTGCATTTTCGACATTGTGGCGACCACAATGGTTCCATGCCACCGATACGGGCGCCTGCCCGGGCACCTGCACCCGGAAGGCGCTGCCATCCGGCGTCAGTAACTCGGCATTCCAGCCCCGCGCACTGGCGCAGTCCACCGCCGTCTCAGTGACCGGCGTCCAACAGCCCTGGGCAATCAACTCGTCAATCGCTGCAACGCCTTCGGGGTGAATAATCGAGCCCTCCCCCGGCACACAGCGCACCAGATGATGAAACTGGCGCTGGATTGCAGCCAGGTCCGGGAAAATATCGGCGTGGTCGAACTCCAGGTTATTAATCACCAGGGTCCGGGGTCGGTAATGGACAAACTTGGAGCGCTTGTCGAAAAAAGCAGTGTCGTACTCGTCGGCTTCTACCACGAAAAAATCGCTGTCCCCCGCCCTTGCCGACATCCCGAAATCCGCTGGCACACCACCGATCAGAAAGCCCGGGGCAAACCCGGCATGCTCGAGAATCCAGGCCACCATGCTGCTGGTCGTCGTCTTGCCATGGGTGCCAGAAAGAGCGATCACCCACTTGTCGTGCAGCAACTGTTCGGCCAGCCACTGGGGTCCCGAGGTATAGGCCAATCCGGCATTGAGCATGTATTCAATCGCGGGATTGCCTCGCGACAGGGCATTGCCCACCACGACCTGGTCCGGTGCCGGTTGCAAGTGCTCCGCGGCATAGCCCTCCAACAACTCAATACCCGCCTCCTGTAACTGGGTACTCATCGGCGGATAGACATTGGCATCGGAGCCGGTGACCCGATAACCGCGCTCACGGGCCAGCAGCGCGATACCACCCATGAAGGTGCCGCAAATACCGAGGATATGAATATGACCTTTCAACAACCACTCCTTAATAACGCGGCACATATTAGCACGCGGTCTCAAGACCCCCCAGCAACAGCCACAATTCACCGAGGCAGCCGTGCACAAGGCCCCGCGATTAACGTAGAATGCGTTTTTCCCTTGTTTAGTTACCGGGCCAGTAATGGTCCCTCAGCACGGAATCTGCCTACCCGATGGCCAGGAAAAACGCCTTTTATGCTCAATCCGGTGGCGTCACCGCCGTCATCAACGCCTCCGCCTGTGGCGTTATCGAAACTGCCCGCAAGCACCGTGACAAGATCGGCAAGGTCTACGCCGGGCGCAACGGTATTATCGGGGCCCTGCGCGAGGATTTAATCGACACCGGCAAGGACAGCGCTAACGCTATCCGCGGACTACTGACCACGCCATCTGGCGCTTTTGGCTCCTGCCGCTACAAGCTCAAAAGTCTCGAAGAAAATCGCGCCGAGTACGAGCGTCTGATCGAGGTCTTCAAGGCTCACAATATCGGCTACTTTTTTTACAATGGCGGCGGCGACTCAGCCGATACCTGCCTCAAGGTATCGCAATTAAGCAAAACCCTTGGCTACCCCTTGCAAGCCATCCATGTACCCAAGACCATCGATAACGATTTACCGCTCACCGACAATTGCCCGGGTTTTGGCTCAGTGGCCAAATACACCGCCATTTCTACCCGGGAAGCGGCGCTCGACGTTGCCTCGATGTGCGAAACCTCTACCAAGGTTTTCATTTTGGAAGTGATGGGCCGGCACGCGGGCTGGATTGCCGCTGCCGGCGGGCTGGCTGCTGAGCGCGAGGGCGATGCGCCGCATATTATCCTGTTCCCTGAAATCGCCTTCGACCAGCAAAAATTCCTGGCCCGGGTCAAGCGCGCCGTCAAGCAACACGGCTTTTGCGTCATCGTTGCTTCCGAGGGCACCCAGTACAAGGACGGCACGTTCCTCACCGACTCCGGTGTAACCGACGCTTTCGGCCACGCCCAGCTCGGCGGCCTGGCGCCGACCCTGGCCAACATGATCAAGGCAGAGCTGGGCTACAAGTACCACTGGGCAGTCGCCGATTACCTGCAGCGCTCGGCGCGGCACATTGCCTCGCAGACCGATGTCGACCAGGCCTATGCGGTGGGCGCTGCCGCGGTGGAGTACGCACTTGCCGGGAAAAATGCCGTCATGCCGGGCATCCGGCGGGGCAAGGGAAAACGCTACCGCTGGTTCCTCGAAGAGGTCGACCTCAACAAGGTCGCTAACCGCGAAAAAATGATGCCTCGCAGCTACATCACCCGTGACGGATTCGGTATCACTGACGCCGCTCGCGAGTACCTGCTGCCACTGATCGCCGGTGAGGCCTATCCCAGTTACACCGCAGGCATGCCCAACTACGTGCGCCTGAAAAATTCCTCGGTACCACGAAAACTGAAACGGCGATTCAAGGTCTAGCGAAGCGCCCGCAAGATCATCCAATCTGATGAGCGCACTCTGGCAATTTTGCCAGAGTGCGGCGAGATTTTAGCGCCCGTCCCCTGTACAATCCGCAGCCCCATAGTGACAGCAATTCGAGGTATCCCATGTACAAGAACACTGACTATAACCGCTGGCGGAGACACCCCTGGCACGGCCTGCACGCGCGCGCTGACGAGGCCGCCCAGGACGTCGTTCAGGTCTACATCGAAATGACACCGTCAGATGTGGTCAAGTATGAGCTGGACAAGAACTCGGGCTTCCTGATGGTCGATCGACCCCAGCGCACCACCTCGAGCCCGCCGGCGCTTTACGGATTTATTCCGCGCACCTACTGTGCCGAGGAAGTCGCCAAGCGTTGCCCCGACGTGGAGGTAGCCGATGGCGACCCGCTGGACATCTGTGTGTACTCGGAGCGCCACATCACCCGC
>CALJFL010000043.1 GCA_938074135.1 uncultured Halieaceae bacterium
GCAGCCAGTGTGGCGGACAATTTCGGCGCCTATGTCTGTTATGGCGTGGCCTTTATTTTCTCCGGACAGGCGTTTGTCAATATGGGCGTAAGCTCCGGACTATTGCCTACCAAGGGTCTGACCTTGCCGTTCATCAGTTACGGCGGTACCAGTCTGATTATGTGTTGTTGCATGTTGGCGATGGTGCTGCGTATAGAGCGCGAACTGCGTCAGCCGACAGGAGGTGCTGTATGAGCGCCTCAGCACAACCGCTGGTGTTAATGATGGCCGGTGGTACCGGTGGTCATGTCTACCCGGCGCTGGCGGTGGCGACAGAATTGCGCGAGCGGGGCTATGCCGTGGAGTGGGTTGGAACCCGCCGAGGACTTGAGGCGCGTGTTGTGCCCGCTGCCGGCATCGTCCTGCACTGCCTGTCAGTTCGTGGGGTACGGGGCAAAAACCTGCTCCATACCCTGCTGGGTTTATGGCTGCTTGGCTGGTCACTGGTTCAGGCCTTGTGGCTGGTGCTGCGTTTGTCGCCCAAGTGTGTGGTTGGGTTGGGAGGGTACGCGGCGGGCCCCGCTGGTTTCGCCGCCTGGTTGCTGCGCAAGCCGCTGCTTATCCACGAACAAAATGCCGTGGCCGGTACCACCAATCGCCTGTTGGCACCGTTGGCCACAACCGTTGTTGCCGGTTTTCCTGGCGCCTTCAAGGACGGTACCGAGTTTCAGGTGCTGGGCAATCCGGTGCGGCGTGAGTTGATTCAGGCGGCAGCGGCCAATCCGTGGGATTACAGCGGCCAGCGCCCGCTGCGCCTGCTGGTGGTTGGTGGCAGCCTTGGTGCCAGGCCGCTTAATGAACTGGTGCCGGTGGCGGTAGCCGGGGTTCTGGCCGAGGGCGCGCAGCCAGGCCTCGAAGTCTGGCACCAGAGCGGCGACGCTCACCTCGAGGTTGTGCGTGCCGCCTATGGCGAGCGGCTTGATCACGGAGTCAAAGTCACGGCATTTATTGAGGACATGGCAGCAGCCTACAGCTGGGCCGATGTGGTGGTGTGTCGAGCCGGTGCCCTGACGGTCGCCGAGCTGGCGATCATGGGTAGGCCGGCGCTGCTGGTGCCGCTGCCGCACGCCATTGACGATCACCAGACCTGGAATGCCCGTGCCCTGACCGATCCCGGCGGCGGCATTCTGTTGCGCCAGTCGGAGCTCAGTGCCGACACCCTTGCGGCAACGCTGCGCGGTTACCTGGCGCATCCACAGCGGCTGGCGGCCATGGCAGCGGCTGCAGCTGCGACCGCACTGCCCGGCGCTACTACCGCGGTGGCCGACTGCTGCGAGGAGTTGCTGTCCCATGACTGACCGCAGCGCCTACCAGATTCCCGAGATGCGTCGCATTCGACGTATCCATATGATTGGTATCGGTGGTTCCGGTATGAGTGGCATCGCCGAGGTGCTGGTCAATCTCGGTTACGAGGTCGGGGGTTCGGACTTGCGAGCCAGTACGGTGACTGATCGCCTGAAAGACATGGGTATCGACATCTTTATCGGCCATGCCGCTGACAATATTGGCTCCGCCGATGTAGTGGTCAGCTCCAGTGCGGTAAGTGGCGACAACCCGGAAGTCGTCGCCGCCCGACAGGCCAGGGTACCCGTGGTGCCCAGGGCCGAAATGCTGGCCGAACTGATGCGCTACCGACACGGTATTGCTGTTGCAGGTACTCACGGCAAGACCACAACGACCAGTCTGCTTGCCTCGATCTTCGGCGAGGCTGGCCTTGATCCGACCTTTGTTATTGGCGGCTTGCTCAACAGTGTCGGTAGCAATGCCCAGCTCGGCGCCAGTCGTTTTCTGATCGCCGAGGCCGATGAGAGCGATGCCTCCTTCCTCCACCTGCAGCCCATGGTCGCTGTGGTGACCAACATCGAACCCGACCACATGGATACCTACGGCGGCGATTTCTCTGTCTTGCGCCGGACCTATGTCGAGTTTCTTCACAACCTTCCCTTCTACGGCATGGCAGTGCTGTGCGTTGACGACCCGGTCGTTGAGGCGATGGTGGAGGATGTGACGCGGCAGGTGACAACCTACGGGTTTTCTCCCAAAGCCGACTACCAGATTGTTGACCTGCAACCTGTGGGACTCGCCACACGGTTTGTAGTGCGCAGACCCGGTGATGCCAGCCATTTGTCGGTGGAACTGAACATGCCTGGCAGGCACAACGTGCTGAACGCCACGGCGGCGATAGCCGTTGCCTGTGACGAGGGTCTCGATGACGAGGCCATCTGCCGAGGGTTGGCCGGATTTCGTGGTGTCGGGCGCCGTTTCACGCAGTTGGGCATGTTGGCCTTTCCCGCCGGCGCCGCGCGTCTGGTTGACGACTATGGACACCATCCTACCGAGGTCAGGGCGACCCTGGAATCGACGCAACAGGCCTGGCCGGAGCAGCGGGTGGTAATGGTTTATCAGCCGCATCGTTACAGCAGGACGCGCGACCTTTACGAGGATTTTGTGTCGGTGCTGAGCAAGTGCGATCAGTTGGTGTTACTGGAGGTGTACCCGGCCGGTGAGGCGCCGATCGCCGGTGCAGACAGTCGCAGTCTGGCTCGCAGTATTCGCCAGCGCGGCCAGGTGGAGCCTATTTTTGCCGAGAACATCAGTGACGTGTCGGCACTGCTGGCCGACATCGTTCGCGATGGCGATATTGTGATAACCCAGGGCGCCGGCAGCATCGGTCGCCTGGCGCAGGAACTGAGTACCCGTTTTGGCGAGGGCGAACCCTCATGAGTGGCTATCAGGCATTGCGCGAAGGAGAGATCGCCGTTTTGCTCGGGGGAACATCCTCTGAGCGAGAGGTGTCGCTACAAAGCGGTGCCACAGTTGCCGACGCGCTGGCCTCCCTGGGCTACCGAGTGCGCCGTATTGACCCGGCGGACGAGGGTTGGATTGAGCAACTTCAGGGTGTTGGCTTCGCCTTCAATGCGCTACACGGTCCCGGTGGTGAGGACGGCACGATGCAGGGCGCGTTAGCTGCCCTGGACATACCTGGCTCGGGCTCGGGTGTGCTTGGTTCCGCTCTGGCGATGGACAAGGTGCGCAGCAAGTTGCTGTGGCAGGGCGCGGGTGTCGCTACCGGCGGATTCGAAACGCTGACGCCTGACAGCAACTGGCAGCAGGTTATCGAGCGGCTGGGCAAGGTATTCGTCAAGCCGGCCTGTGAAGGCTCGAGTATCGGTATGGCATCGGCGGACACGGCCGTAGCGCTTGAACAGGCCTACCTCGAAGCAAGTCGCTACGACCGCAGCGTTCTGGCGGAGCAGTTCATCGACGGCCCGGAGTACACCGTTGCCATTCTCGGTGAGCAGGCGCTGCCTTCTATCAGGATGGAAACCGACAACGAATTTTACGACTACGAAGCGAAGTACCTGTCCGACGAGACTCTTTACCACTGTCCCAGCGGTCTGACGCGAGAGGAAGAGGCCGAGGTGGCAGCACTCGCACTGCAGGCATTTCAGTCGGTGGGTTGTGCTGTTTGGGGTCGTGTCGACACGATGCGTGACGTCGACGGCAAATTTTACGTACTGGAGGTCAACACGATCCCCGGAATGACCTCTCACTCGTTGGTACCCATGGCGGCCAGGGCCGCGGGCATGGATGTACCGGCACTCGTTGAGCGCATCATGAACCTGAGCTGGGAGGCCTGTCAGCGTGGCTAGGGTGATGGAGGGCAGGGACGTGGCTAACGCACGCCCGCGCGGCGCGCGGGTCAAGGGCGCGACCCGCAAGGTCAAGGACGCGGCACCGACCCGTGCAGTGTCCGCCTGGCTGAATCGACTCATTATTTTGGCCGGCAGTGTCGTGGTGCTGGCTGCATCGCTGCAGGCTTACATCACCTTGCAGTCGCTGCCTGTTAAACAGATCAGTGTTACCGGCAAGCTAGAGCATACGCGTAAGGATGAGATCCAGCAGTTGATCCAGCCCGCGCTGTCCGGTGGCTTTTTAAACGCTGACCTGACGCTGATTAGAGAACAGCTGCAGGGCTTGCCCTGGATTTACGAGGTCAATGTGCGACGCCGCTGGCCAAGTGCCCTGGAGATTCACGTGGTGGAGCAGTTGCCGATCGCCCGCTGGGGTGAGCTGGGGTTTCTCAATCACCAGGCCCAGGTATTTCAGACCAACCGGCAGGGCACTTGGGATGACCTGCCACTGCTGCAGGGCCCGGAAGGTACTGCCCGGGTGCTGATGGCCAATTACCAGCGGCTGGAAGAGTTCCTGCAGCCACTGAGGCTGGAAGTGACGGAGTTGTCTCTCGATGAGCGCGGGCAGTTAGAGGCGGTTTTGCAGGGCGATACCCGGGTCTTACTGGGGCAGGACGAGTTTGTGGAGCGCGTTAAGCGCCTGGTGTCTTTGTACCAGGGCGAATTGGCCGGACGCAGGGCGGAGGTAACGCGCGTGGATTTACGTTACGAGAGTGGCCTGGCAGTGGTGTTCAGGGAACTGGAGACACAGGTCGCCGGTGTGGCAACCGAATCAATAAGAACAGGGGAGTAACACTGCCATGGGCAGCGTACAGGGCAAAAGAATGATCGTGGGATTGGATATCGGCACCTCCAAGGTAGTCGCTATCGTCGGCGAGATCGGGGCGGATGGCCAGATCGAAATTGTTGGCATCGGTTCTAACCCGTCCAAGGGAATGAAGAAGGGTGTGGTGGTCAATATCGAGTCTACGGTGCAGTCGATCCAGAGAGCCGTGGAAGAAGCTGAGCTGATGGCTGGCTGCCAGATCCACTCGGTGTTCGTTGGCATTGCCGGTAGCCACATTCGCAGTCTTAATTCCCATGGCATTGTCGCCATCCGCGATCGTGAGGTGTACGCACTGGACCTGGAGCGAGTGATCGATGCCGCCCAGGCGGTGGCGATCCCTGCTGACCAGAAGGTGCTGCATATCCTGCCCCAGGAATACGTGATCGATAACCAGGAGGGCATCAAGGAGCCCATGGGTATGTCAGGCGTTCGCCTGGAAGCCAAGGTCCACCTGGTGACCTGCGCCGTCAATGCGGCCCAGAACATTGACAAGTGCGTTCGCCGCTGCGGTCTGGAAGTGGAGGAAATCATCCTTGAACAATTGGCCTCCAGTTATTCCGTACTGACCGACGACGAGCGTGAGCTGGGCGTGTGCCTGGTGGATATCGGTGGCGGCACCACCGATATTGCGATCTTCACCGAGGGCTCGATTCGCCATACCGGCGTCATACCTATCGCCGGCGATCAGGTCACCAACGATATTGCCATGGCGCTGCGCACACCTACCCAGCACGCCGAGGAAATCAAGATCAAGTACGCCTGTGCGTTGACCCAGCTTGCCGGCGCCGACGAGACCATCAAGGTGCCCAGTGTCGGTGACCGCCCGCCCCGCGACCTGTCGCGGCAATCGCTGGCCGAGGTGGTGGAGCCCAGATACGACGAATTGTTCACCCTGGTGCAGGCCGAGCTGCGTCGCAGCGGCTTCGAGGACATGGTGCCCGCGGGCATCGTGCTGACCGGTGGTACCTCCAAGATGGAGGGGGTTATGGAGCTGGCCGAAGAAATTTTTCACATGCCGGTACGCGTGGGTTATCCGCAATCGGTACAGGGGCTGACGGATATTGTGCGCAACCCGATTTATGCGACCGGGGTCGGCCTGCTGCAGTACGGACTGCAGCACGCGGATGACATCGGCACAGGGTCTCGTGGCACGGCGAGCGGCGAGAGCTGGTTCGAGCGGGCGAAGTCCTGGGTACAGAGTAATTTTTAACGGATTTTTAGCAGTAAAGCGTCGTGCGCGAGTGCGGCAATTTTAAAAAAGGGGAGATACACCATGTTTAAACTGATCGATAACATTCCTGAAAACGCTGTCATCAAGGTAGTAGGCATCGGTGGAGGCGGCGGCAACGCGGTCAAACACATGATCGAAAACCTGGTCGAGGGCGTGGATTTTATCTGCGCCAATACCGATGCCCAGGCCTTGTCTGACATCGAGTCGAAAACGGTACTGCAGCTTGGTGGTGAAATTACCAAGGGCCTGGGTGCCGGTGCCAACCCGGATATCGGCCGCGCTGCCGCGCTCGAAGACCGGGATCGGATCGCTGAATCACTACAGGGTGCCGATATGGTATTCATCACCGCGGGTATGGGTGGTGGTACGGGTACCGGTGGGGCGCCGGTAGTGGCCGAAGTGGCCCGTGAAATGGGTATTTTGACGGTGGCAGTGGTCACCAGGCCGTTCCCGTTCGAGGGCAAGAAAAGGATGAAAATTGCCGTTGAAGGCGTCCGTGAACTGCAGCAACATGTGGACTCTTTGATCACTATTCCGAACGAAAAACTGCTGGAGGTTTTGGGAAAAAATACCAGTCTCTTACATGCCTTTAGAGAGGCCAATGATGTATTGTTGGGCGCAGTTCAGGGGATCGCCGACCTGATTATCCGTCCCGGAATGATCAATGTGGATTTCGCGGATGTGCGTACGGTGATGTCTGAGATGGGTATGGCCATGATGGGTACCGGCCGCGCTTCGGGAGAAAATAGAGCCCGAGAAGCGGCGGAACGAGCCATAAACAGCCCACTGCTGGACGATATAGATTTGCAGGGCGCACGCGGCATACTGGTGAATATCACCGCCGGCCTGGATCTGTCACTTGGAGAGTTCTCCGAAGTTGGCGACACGATCGAGGAATTTGCGTCCGAAGATGCGACAGTTGTGGTAGGGACGGTCATCGATCCAGAGATGACAGACGAGCTCAAGGTGACAGTAGTAGCCACCGGCTTGGGTAGTGAGGTCGCACGAGCGCCCTTACAGGTTGTAGATAGCGAACCCAGGCAACAAGCGGCTGAATTGGATACCGAAGAGCCCGATTACAAAGAGTTCGATCGCCCAACGGGCCTGCGTCGCAATACGGCTGCGCGGACATCGTCAGGGGGTCAGGCAGCAGCTGTCGCAGCTGAAGCCGGCGGCGAGGATTATTTCGATATCCCCGCGTTTTTGCGTCGCCAGGCTGACTAGACGGCCACAACCGGGAACTGTTCCGGCGGTGGTTAACAGCCATTGCAAAGGCACAGGATACGGTTGGAATAGTTATGATTCGACAGCGGACACTGCGGAACAGTATCAAGGCAACAGGTGTAGGACTGCATACGGGCGAAAAGGTCTATTTGACCCTTAGCCCGGCGCCAACCAACACCGGTATTGTCTTTCGCCGGGTAGATCTGAACCCGGTGGTTGAGATTCCTGCCCGCGCTGAAAATGTCGGAGACACAACGCTTTCAACCAGTCTTGTTGCCGGTAACGAACGGGTATCCACGGTTGAGCACCTGCTCTCGGCCATGGCCGGTCTGGGCATCGACAATGCTTTTGTGGATGTCAGTGCGCCGGAAGTGCCGATTATGGACGGCAGTGCGGGGCCCTTTGTTTTCCTCATCCAGTCAGCTGGGATCGAGGAGCAGAACGCGCCCAAGAAGTTTATTCGCATAAAACG
>CALJFL010000044.1 GCA_938074135.1 uncultured Halieaceae bacterium
TCGGCGGCAACATTCTCGCCCATACCCTGGACCAGGTGTTCGCCCTGGGCCAGAAGAAGGCACACGAGCGAATCTGCTTTTTGCTGCAACAACTGCTGGATCGCAAGAGTGGCAATGATGCCGGCATGATTGACCTGGTTATGACCCGCCAGGATATCGCTGATTACCTCGGCCTGACCATTGAAACCGTGAGCCGGGCTTTCAGCAAGCTCAAGCGCGAGGGCATTATCAATATTCACTCGGCCCACACCGTGGAGATCCTGCGGCCAGATGAGGTCCGCGAAATGGCCCTGTCAGACTAGATTTCAGCGGCATACCCTGCCGTGACCCCGCAAATTTTCCACCGTCTTCGCTTGCAGGCGCCCGGCATCAAGATACAATGATATACCTTTATATCATTTCAGGTGGGACAAATCCGGCATGACAGCACCGCATCGACGTTTTTTACGCGAGCGCCTTGGCAACGCCCGCGAGCCCCTGCGCGTGCCTGGCATTTACGATGGCCTGTCCGCATTGCTGGCGGAGCAGGCTGGCTTTGACGCTGCCTTTCTGTCCGGCGCTTGCCTCTCATTCGCCCGCTTTGGAAGGCCGGATGTGGGACTGGTCACTGCCAGTGAGGTCGCGACCACCGTCGCAATACTGCGTGACCGGGTCGGCCTGCCACTGGTCGTCGATATCGATACCGGCTTTGGCAACGCGTTAAATGTACAGCGCACTGTGCGCGATCTCGAACGCGCCGGAGCGAGCGCCCTGCAGATGGAGGATCAGGTCGCCCCCAAGCGTTGCGGGCACATGACCGGTAAGGCAGTGATATCGCGGCAGGAGATGGTCGGCAAGATCAAAGCCGCACTGGATGCCCGACAGGACGACGCCACCATGATCATTGCCCGCACCGACGCCCTGGCCGTCAATGGCTTCGACGATGCCCTGGATCGCGCTGAGCACTACCTGCTCGCCGGTGCCGACGCCCTGTTTATAGAAGCCCCGCAGACCCATGAGCAGATGACAATAATAGGTAAACGCTTTGGCGCGCGGGCACCCCTGGTGCACAACCTGGTTGAGGGCGGTAATAGCCCGGTCGCCGACGCCGATGCTCTGGCTGAACTGAACTACCGTATTGCGCTCTACCCCGCTGCCCTGCTGAACATCACCACCCCGGTGGCCGAAATGGTATTGCGAGTCATCGCCGATACCGGCTGCACCGACGGCCTTCGAGGCCAGATGTACGATTTGTTTGATTTAAACCGGCTGCTCGGCGCGGAACAATTACTGGCCACTGGCGCACGCTTCGGCGGAGAGGAATAAGGTGATAATTACCCTGCTGCGCTGGCTGCTGATGATTATTGCAGGACTGCTGCTGTTGCTCGGTCTGGCCGCACTGTTGCTGTGGTGGAGCAACCGCGACCTGCCGGTGGAAGTGCTGGAGCAACGCTACGGCGGCGACAACCTGCAGACGGTGGATGTACAAGGCGTGCCATTGCGCTACAAGATCGAGGGGCAGGGCCCCCCGCTATTGCTGCTGCATTCCCATTTCTACACGATGCGCATGTGGCAACCCTGGGTTGATGAACTGGCCGGCGATTTCACCCTGATTCGCTATGACCTGACCAGTCATGGCCTGACCGGGCCAGACCCCACAAACGACTACAGCAGGCAACGGGGTATAGAACTGGCGCTGGGACTGCTGGACCATCTAGGCCTCAACAAGGTCAACGTGGCGGGCTCCTCCACCGGTGGCGCGCTGGCCTGGTACCTGGCCGCCAATACGCCAGAACGGGTGGACAAGCTGATCCTGATCAATGCACCCGGGATGCCCCGGGTCACCAACAAGTATATGGAGCGCAAGCTCCCGGATTGGGGTGGTTATGTGCTCTATCTGCTGCCCGAGGCGCTGTTCAAGCCGTTTCTGCAGGCTCCGGTCGCCGACAAATCGTTAATCACCGATGAGATGGTGCACGAGTTTCACCAGATGTATCGGCGCGAAGGTAATCGGCTGGCCGAGTTTCAGCGGCTGTTGGGCTGGGAAAAAGGTGACGTTACGCCGACGCTGGCCAAAATAAGCGCACCGACCCTGATCATGTGGGGCGAGGACAATCCGCAACTGCCGGTGGAACATGTTGGCCAGTACCAACAGGCGTTGGCAAATGCCGAGCGGGTCGAAACACAGATCTATCCCGGTATAGGCCACGTTATTCCACTGGAGATTCCCCTGCAATCGGCAAGAGACGCCCGGGCATTCCTGAGGGCCGACAGCGATGATTAGCACATTGCATCGTGCGCTGGCCGGCTTCCTGATAGCAGGAACAGTAATCGCCTGTTCCAGCGATGTCGACTTGCCGCCGGCTGAGCCGCTGGCTGCCAGCCCGGCGTCAGTGGCGGCGCTCCACGGCGCCACCCCCGGTCCGCACAAAGTATCCCGCCATGTCGATGTGGCACTTGCAGGTACAGACAATCAGCGAGAACTGGCAATAAACCTCTACTACCCGCAAACGGGGGACAACTTTCCGCTGCTGCTATTTTCACATGGCAACTGGTCCGATAAACACAGTTATGATCGCCTCATTGAACACTGGGTGAGTCACGGCTATGTGGTGGCTGCTGCCGACCACCTGGACTGCTGTGGCGCCGTAAACGGTATCTTTAACAGCCTGCGCTACGGACAATTCGGCCTGATTGAGACCAGGGTGGCCGATCTCGGACGAGTGCCTGCCGCAATTCCGGAACTGGAAACCCGATTCAGTAATTTCAGGGGCAAAACCGACCTGGATCGTATCGCCGCCACCGGCCACTCCTTCGGCGCATTCACTGCACAACAATTGGGCGGCGCCGGCACCTTTGAACCTGACAGGGAAGAGTATGTGTTTTTCCCGGAGCCACGCATTAAAGCGGTGGTTGCACTATCACCCCCCGGGCCGATGTTCGACACCATAACCGAGAACAGTTGGCAGCAACTGTCGACACCCACGCTGGTCACCACGGGCACCTGGGACATCCAACCGAGTTTCTGGCCCGACTGGCGCATGCACCTCATGTCCTACGAAACAGCCGTGCCCGGCGACAAATTCGCTCTGGTTGTCGAAGGCGCAGACCATTACCTGGGCAACCTGATCTGTCGGACAGGCCGGGAAGCCGAACCGCAGGAGGATGCCCTGCAGATGGTCCAAATCGCGACCACCACATTCCTTGACGCCTACCTCAAGAACAACCCGCAAGCCACAGAACTACTTGCCGGTGACCAACTGACTGCGACCACCTCGGGCTTCGCCCGTTTACAGCGTCGCTAGGCGATCAGCTGATGTCCGATACTATAAAGAGCGCCAGGGCCGGCCGAACCATTACCGGCGTTCACAGCATCGGAATCCTGTGCTGCCTGCTGGTAATGGGTCTCATCGTCGGTCTTGGGCCATACAGCACCCCCGCCATGTTCCTGCCCGATGAAGGCATGCTCTGGTACTACTGGAAGCTGCCGGAGCCCACGTTCTGGACACGCTTTTCCGCCTGGCTGCTGTATGGGCTACATCAACTGTCGATCTGGGGCCTGATTGCCTGGGCCCAGGCACGGCGGCCACAATACAGTGGCAAGCTGCACCCGGTTAATGTTTTGGCGCTGGCAGCAAACGGGCTATTTGTGGCTTTACACATCTGGCAGACCAAGGTGTTTTACGACGGTCTGGCACAAGACACTTCGGTCCTGGCTTCGCAATTTTCCGTGATTTTTATGCTGGTGTTCATACTGATCATGGAAAATAGCCGGCGCGGGCTCTTCTTCGGCTACAAGGTAGATTTCTTCGAGCGCTCAGGCGGCTTTATTCGCCGCTACCATGGCTACTACTTTTCCTGGGCGATCATCTACACATTCTGGTTCCATCCGATTGAGGACAACCTGGGGCACCTGCTGGGTACATTCTATATTCTGCTGTTACTGTTCCAGGGTAGCCTGTTTTTCACCCGCTACCATCGCGACCGGGTGTGGACCCTCATGCTGGAAGTGTTCGTACTCTTCCATGGGGCCATGGTGGCTTATCTGACCATCCCCGGAGAGCACTGGAAGATGTTCCTGTTCGGCTTTCTGACGCTGTTTATCATTACCCAGATGCACGGTATCGGCCTGGGGCGACGCGCCAGGGCGGCTATCGTCCTGCTTTACGCCGCTGCGGTGCTGTTTGCCTATCGCGGGCGGGAGCTCGACGCACTGGAGGTCATCCGCATCCCGCTGGTGGAGTTGGGATTCGCCTTCGTCCTGGCCAGTATCGGCTGGCTATGCTGGCGCCTGGGCGCTCGCCGAAAACAGCGGGCAGCCTGAGCAGCGGATCAGGCCTGCTTATCCTCCGACACCACGTCCAGTGGCGGACGTACCGGCGGTACCAGTGGCACTGTCTCCAGCGCCCAACGAAGGTCGGGATTGGTGCGACGGGCGGGGGAAGGAATGGTAAATACCTTCTCGTCCTTGAATGGCTCCATCGCCTTGGTATCGATCTTCCAGCCCTTTTCCTCAACATGGGTCTTGCGTACCTTGCGCCAGGCACCCATGAACTTGTCCTGCTCCACCGAGACTTCCGCCTCCAGCGTCTCAGGCAGGTAATTGGGCGATAACGCCTCCACGATAGCGGCATCTTCCTGGAAAACCTTGAGTGTTCGCTTGACTGAGCCACCGTCAAACATGCCCAACTTGAAGAAATTACGCACCTGAACGACAAAGGAGCGGGTGGTTTTTTCATCAACCGGCGTATTGCAGTCGAAAATGATCATTTCCATCCAGGAATTCACCTGGATGTGCAGACGCACGGTGTGACCTGAAAGGAAGAAGCCCGGATGCACATGGGTGGCGGCTTTATCCTTACGGGCAAACTTCATCAGCCCCAGGTTACCCTCCATCGGAGGGGGATACATGACACAGGAGGACGACCCCGAATATTCATCGCGTTCCATTTTAGCGATGTGATTCTTGGCAGCCATTTCCCGATAGCCAAACCCGGGGTGCACGAACGACGTGTGAGCAATATCGATACCGTTCTCAACGACACGGTTGACGTCGGCGTTCCAGGTGAACTCGGTGTAAACGGGACGCCAGTTCTCACGATCATCGTATTCGGGGAATGGGGGTATCGGGTAACGCTCCTGCTCGGCGATATCACCCATGAACACCCAGATCATGCCGTAGCGCTCCTCGGTAGGATAGGCGTCGATGCGGGCGCGCTCGGGCACCTCAGCACCCTCCCCTCGCGAAGGAATAAACTGCACTTTGCCCTCGGCGTCGAACTCCCAGCCGTGATAGGGGCAGGCGACACAATCGCGCTCGGTGGTCCAGCCGTTGGACAGAGAGCCACCGCGGTGTATGCAGATATCGCTCAGGCAGTTAACTTTGCCGGATTTATCGCGGAACAAAACGAAATTCTGCCCCAGAAGCCGTGCTTTGATCGGCTTGTCCTTGACCTTGTCTGACCACTCGGCCACGTACCATAAATTTGTAAGCATAATCGCACCCCCTCCTTCGTATATTTGTTATATACGTATATCATTAAAACATGGATTACCCATAAATTCTAAGTGGATTATGCCCGGCATGTCGCGCGCGGATCACTTACAATAGAGGGCAGTTATGTCTTTTCCTATCATCAGGTTCCTGACCCCTGTCCTCGTAGTCGCGTTTGGGATCGGCATGTATATGCTCCTCCACGCAACCAAACCGGAGCCCGAGAAAAGTACCGAGGCGCCGCGGCCGGTCAGCGTCTATACCGAAATAGCCAAGGCCGAAAGTATCACCCTGAAGGTCAATACCCAGGGCAATGTCAGAGCCCGTACCGACGTCGATATCGTAGCCCAGGTCAGCGGCAGAATAGTCGCAGTATCCCCTGAATTTACCGAGGGCGGCTACATCGAGCCCGGCGT
>CALJFL010000045.1 GCA_938074135.1 uncultured Halieaceae bacterium
ACGTGGCGCATCCGCCGCTGGAGTTGTTGTTTACCGTGGATGAAGAAACCGGCCTCGGTGGTGCGCTTAACCTCGATGCGGGTTTGCTCAGCGGTACCCGGATGCTCAACCTGGATACCGAAGACTGGAACGAGTTGTACATTGGCTGCGCCGGTGGCGGCGGTTGGCATTTCAATCGCCAGTTCGCCCAGCAGGCGCTGCCCCCCGAGGCGGAGTGCTGGAGCCTGGCCCTCAAGGGACTGGCTGGTGGTCACTCGGGTATCGAGATACATCACCAGTTGGGCAATGCCATCAAGCTGCTGGCCCAGGCACTTGCCGGAGTCGACGGTCTGCAGCTGGTGAGTTTCGATGCCGGCGTCGCTCACAACGTTATACCGCGCGAAGCCAGCGCCGTATTTGCCTGCGCACCGGGGCAGGGCGATGTGTTGGCCGGACGTTTACCAGCGCTGCGCGAGGCCTGGCTGGGTTACCTGCCGGCCGCCGATGGTGCGCTGGAATTTGTCATCGCGCCAGCCACTGCCAGTGGCGGCCTGAGCGAGGCGGACACGGCCGCTGTCCAGCGCCTGATCAGTCTGATGCCTCACGGGCCACAGGCCTACAACCTTGAGCAACCCGCCGACCTTGTTGATCTGAGTATCAACCTGGCTCGCCTGACATTGGTTGACGGTGCGCTGTTTGCCGAATCCAGTTACCGCTTCTTCAATGAGGAACAGAGCCTGCCACTGCAGCGCACGGTGCTCGACCTGGCTGCGGTGTTTGAGCTGGAGGTAACGCCTGATGTTGGCTATCCCGGCTGGCAGCCCGACTTCAGTAGCGAGTTGCTGGCCCAGGGTGTGGCCTTGCACAAGCGCCTGTTCGGGTTTGAGCCCGCGGTGAAGGCCATCCATGCCGGCCTGGAATGCGGTATCCTCAAGGGCAAGAAAGATGATCTCGATATTCTGTCATTCGGACCCACGATTCGCGGCGCACATTCGCCCACCGAGCGACTGGAAATCAGTACCGTTACCCCATTCTGGCAGCTGTTGACCACGCTGCTGAGGGAAATGTAATAAAAGGAAGCACAGCCATGCTCAATACCCTGGAACGATTGCCTCCGGATTCCATTCTGGGGCTGGCCGCCGAGTGCCGCGCCGATCCCAACCCCAATAAAGTCGACCTGACGGTTGGCGTCTACATGGACGAGACTGGCGTGACGCCGGTGTTCGAGGCGGTGCGCCAGGCCCAGCAGGCCCTGGTCGCAGAGGAAACCACCAAGGTTTATATGCCACCGGCAGGTGATCCGCTGTTCAACCAGGGCATGCGGTCACTGGTGCTGGGTGCCGACAGTACCGCCCTCGCGGAGAACCGGGTCAGCAGCATCCAGGCCCCGGGCGGCTGTGGTGCCTTGCGCATTGGTGCCGAGATCATACAGTCGGCATCGCCCGGCACCCGGGTCTGGGTCAGTGACCCCACCTGGCCAGTACATATTCCATTGCTGGGCAGCGTCGGCCTGCAGTTTGAGACTTATCGCTATTACGACCCGGCCACGCATGGGGTCAACTTCGACGCTATGGTTGCCGACCTGAAAGGTGCCAAGGCCGGGGAAGTCGTGTTGTTGCACGGTTGTTGCCATAACCCCTGCGGAGCCGACCTGACACCGGAGCAATGGTCAGTGATAGCTGATATGGCCGAGGCCCAGGGCTTTACGCCTTACATTGATATTGCCTACCAGGGCCTTGGCGATGGTATCGACCAGGATGCGGTCGGCCTGCGCCTGTTGGCAGAGCGTTTGCCGGAGCTGCTGGTGGCGGCATCATGCTCCAAGAACATGGGCTTGTACCGCGAGCGCACGGGCATCTGTATTTTTGTTTGCCGCGACAGTGACAATGCCGAGGCCGTCTTCAGCCAGGCGGCGGTTGCAGCCCGCCGGGTTTACTCCATGCCACCGGCCCATGGCGCTATTCTGGCCGGGCGGATTTTGTCAGATCCCGCCCTCGATGCGCTGTGGCGTGAGGAGTTAGCGGCGATGTGCGAGCGTGTGAATGGCCTGCGGGCCAATCTGGTTAGCCAGTTGCAGTCGGTGAGTGACCGTGACTTCAGCTTTATTCAGCGGGAGAAGGGTATGTTCTCATTTCTCGGTCTGAGCGCCGAGCAGGCCCAGCGCCTGCGGGCAGAGCACAGCGTGTATATGCTGGATTCGTCGCGGATTAATGTGGCCGGCATCAATGCCGGCAATATCGATTACCTGGCCCGGGCGGTGGCGGCGGTCCTGTAGCGACTCAGCCCTCGAGCTCGCCCCAGCGCTCGTACGCCTGCTCCAGTTTGGCCTGGGTGTCTGCCAGCGCTTGCACGGTGGCATCAATCAGGTCGCGCTCGCCCTGGTAAAACTCGGGTTTGGCGATGGTCTCCTCCAGCTCTCCCTGTTGTTGCTCCAGCTCCTCGATCAGTGCCGGCAGGGCATCCAGCTCGCGCTGGTCCTTGTAGGACAGTTTGCGTGGGCTGGTAGTGGTGACCGGTTCGACCCTGGTGGACTCGGCCTGTTCAACGGTACTGGTCGGCATGGCTGTGCCGGTACCCTGTACTTCAACCAGCCGGCCACCACGGGCTTCCCAGTCGCTGTAGCCGCCGGCGTGTTCACTGATCACGCCATCGCCTTCGGCCACCAGCAGGCTGGTCACCACGTTGTCCATGAAATCCCTGTCGTGACTGACCAGAATCACGGTGCCATCGAAGGACAGCAGAATTTCCTCCAGTAGCTCCAGGGTCTCGATATCCAGGTCGTTGGTCGGCTCATCAAGTACCAACAGGTTGGCCGGCTTGCTGAACAGGCGCGCCAGAATAGCGCGATTCTGTTCGCCCCCGGACAATGCCTTTACCGGTGTTCGCACCCGCTCCGGGCTGAACAGGAAGTCGCCGAGATAGGAAATGGCATGGCGGCGCTTGCCGTTGATTTCGATAAAGTCCTGGCCGCCACAAATATTGTCGATCAGGTTGCCCTCGGGATCCAGTTTGTCGCGCAGCTGGTCGGAGTAGGCCACCTCCAGTTTGCTGCCCAGCTTTATGGTGCCTGAGTCCGGCTCCAGCTGGCCCAGCAGCAGTTTGACCAGGGTGGACTTGCCCGCGCCATTGGCGCCGACAATCCCGATGCGATCGCCGCGCTGGATGATGGTGGAGAAATCCCGGATCACCGTGTTGCCGTCAAAGGCTTTGCTGACCTTTTTCAGCTCGGCGACGATCTTGCCGGAGGCCTGTGCGTCCTCGATATTGAACTTGGCATTGCCGGTTTTCTCGCGGCGCTCGGCGCGCTCCTGGCGCATGTCTTTCAGTGCGCGTACCCGGCCTTCGTTGCGGGTGCGCCGGGCCTTGATACCCTGGCGAATCCACACTTCCTCTTCTGCCAGTCGTTTGTCGAACAGGTCGTTGGCGCGCTCTTCGGCCTGCAGTTGCTGTTCGCGGTGGCGCAGGAATCCCTGGTAGTCGCCTTCCCAGCAGGTCAGGTGCCCGCGGTCCAGCTCGGCGATGCTGGTGACCACGTT
>CALJFL010000046.1 GCA_938074135.1 uncultured Halieaceae bacterium
AGAATCCAACCGGCCAGAGACATGGCCTCACGGGCGAAACCCCGCCACAAGCTGATCGCGATCGACAGGGTAACAACCACGATGATGAACCAGTCCAGTCCATTGAGTTGTGACCAGTCGGGCCAGAATTGCTCCACTACGCCTTCCACTTGTTGGGTGGGGAGAGTTTATCAGAGCGGTGCCCGCCCGATAAGCTGAACACGTTCGCGAATCTCACGGCACGTACCGGGCAACCAGCGATTTCACGCCCAGTTGTCGGTCTATCTCCCCCTGTATTCGCTCAAGCTGCGCACGCTCGAATTTTGGCCCTATATAGACCCGGTACAGTGTGCGATCGGCGGATTTGATGGGTTTCACATAAGCCTTGTGACCGTCGGCGATAAGATCGTCGCGGATACTCTCCGCACGCGATTTATTGCTAAGGCTGACAACCTGTAATAACCAGGCCACCGGGATTCCCTGGGCGTCCAACTGCGGCGATTCTGGTGCTGCCTTGCGGGTCGATCGAGTAGGTTCGGCGACTGCCCGCTGCTCCGATTCTGCGACAACGACCTGCTCTGGCTCTGGTTCCGGTTCAGGTTCCGGCAAAACAACAGCACGCTCGGCCTCAGCCAGCGCAGCGGCCTCCTCTGCCCTCGCCTCACGCTGCGCCACAACTTCCGCTGCCTGGCGCAGGCCGGCAGTATCAGGGGGTTCTATGGGGCTGGTATCAACCGCTGGCGGTGGTGGTATGCGCGCTCCCGGCAGACCACCGGGGCCCTCTGGCTCAACGAAGATAATGGGCCAAAAGACAACGCCCAACGCCACCAGTATGAGTGCGCCTATCAGCCGCTGTTTGAGAATATTATCCACGCTGTTCTTTCCTGAGGTCTTTATCTACCAGCGGCAATATCGCAGCCACCGTATGGAATGAGCCAAACACCACCAATCGATCCCCCTCCGCAAGGAGGCTCCTCGCCCGCCGGTAGGCCTGGCGAAGATTTTTACTGACACTGATCATTTTGCAACCCTGTTCGTGTAACACAGCCGCAATATCGGCAGCGGCAGCGGCCCTTGGTTGATCCGGCTGGTCCGCCAGAAACCAGGCGTCAAAGGATGCCAGACTACGACTGATCATGCCATGAATGTCCTTGTCTTTCATTGCAGAAAATATCGCAATTGTTCTTTTATTACAATTAGTTGCGGCCATATATTCAATCATTTTATCAACAGCCCCCGGATTGTGTGCCACATCCAGCACAAGCTGCTGACCACCCACAACCAGACTCTGCTGGCGGCCGGTGGGCCTGACCGAAGCGACCACCCCGGCAATATCCAGGGCCGCCAGGTCCACATCCAGCAATAGCAACGCCTGTAAGGCCGCACAGGCATTCACTGGCAGTACACTCAAAGGCTGTGAAAGCAACAGCGATTGTTGCTCTCCACCACGCTGCTGCAGCTTCATCGTCAGCCCGCCTTCCACCTCATCGAAACCAAAATGCTCCCCGAGATAAAAGGGCTCGGCTGCGTTGTCGGCCACCGCTTGCAACAAACCAGCCGGAGGTCTGGGGTCGGCAATGACCGCGGGGCTAGCGGCGCGCAGTATGCCGGCTTTTTCGCGCCCGATACTATCGCGATCATCGCCAAGCCAGTCCTGGTGATCCAGGTCTATGCTGGTAATGACTGCCACACTGGGATCAACAATATTGACCGCATCCAACCGCCCCCCCAGCCCTACCTCAAGTATCGCCAATTCGACGCTACGCTGGCGGAAAATCAGCAACGCTGCCAGGGTGGCGAACTCAAAATAGGTCAGGGAGGTCCCATCGCGCGCCGCATCTATCTGCTCGAAGGCGGCAACAATCTCGCTATCGTCTGCCTCTTGCCCCCCCACCTGTATACGTTCGTTGAAACGTAAAAAGTGCGGCGACGTAAACTGCCCCGTGAGCCTCCCGGAGGCCTGTGCCACCGCCTGTGCCACCGCCACGGTAGAGCCTTTGCCGTTGGTGCCTGCCACCGTCAGCACGGGACAAGGCAGGGGCAAGAGATCGAGACGCGTCGCAACCTCACCGCAGCGCTGCAGCCCGAGTTCCACCTCTACGGGATGCAGTTGCTCCAGGCGCTGCAGCCAGTGAGCTAAACTGAGCTTACTCATCCCCTTCTGTGGGGACAGACTCGGACGCCTCATCGACGGGTTCAAACGGTCGCTCGTCCTGTTCCTGCAGCGCTACACCGGTCATCTTGGACAGCAACCGGGCAATAGTGGCGCGCATGTCGTTGCGATGCACGATCATATCGATGGCGCCGTGTTCCAACAGGAACTCGCTGCGCTGAAAACCCTTGGGCAGTTTTTGGCGGATAGTCTGTTCGATGATATTCGGCCCGGCAAAGCCCGCACGCGCATCCGGCTCAGCAATGTTGATATCACCAAGTAGTGCCAGCGACGCCGAGACCCCGCCGTAAATCGGATCAGTCATGACAGAAATATAGGGCACACCCGCCATTTTCATGCGTTCGATCACAGCGCTGGTCTTGGCCATCTGCATCAGCGAAATAAGTGCCTCCTGCATGCGGGCGCCACCAGAGGCTGAAAAACAGACCAGCGGAATACCTTCATCCAGAGCCAGTTGGGCCGAGCGGGTGAACTTTTCACCAACCGCATAACCCATTGAACCACCGTGAAACTCAAACTCAAACGCAACGCTGACCAATGGCAGGCCCTGAAGCTTGCCGCGCATAGCGATCAGGGCATCCCTCTCTCCGGTGGACTTTTGCGCTGCTGTCAGGCGATCACGGTAACGCTTCTTATCCTTGAAACGCAGGCGATCGATAGGTTCTATGTCGGTGAAGATTTCCTCGCGATCGTCGAGATCGAGAAAGCTATCGAGTCGCCGGCGGGCGCCAATACGCATGTGATGATCGCATTTGGGGCAGACATCGTCATTGCGCTCGACGTCAGGGCGGTACAGTACTGCCTCACACTTGACGCACTTCTTCCAAAGGCCCTCGGGCACGCTGGTCCGCCGTGGACCCTCTTCCTTGCGCACTCCGGTGGGCAGGATCTTGTCAATCCAGCTCATGGCTATCCCCTGTCAACAACGGCCATTATAAACGCTGGCCGGTGCCACTAGGAAGCGTCGGCGTCGATTCCCTGACGAATTTCCTTCAGTAGAGCAGCCGCGGCACCGATAGCCTGCTCCTGAGAGTCTCCTGACTCGATACGCTGGGCAACCAGATTGACCAGGGCACTGCCCACGACAACGCCGTCAGCCAGTGCGGCGATCGTCCGGGCAGAGGCGGCATCCTTGATACCGAAACCAACGGCCACCGGCAGGTCTGTGTGCGCGCGGATGCGGGCGATATTGGCAGACACGTCGGCAGCATCAATATTACCGGCACCGGTGACGCCTTTGAGCGAGACATAGTAGATAAATCCACTGGCCTGGTCGGCGATAACACCGACCCGCTTGTCGGGGGTGGTCGGTGCGATAAGGAATATATTGTCCATGCCGACACGAGTCAGTTCAGCGTTGACCGCGGTCACCTCCTCAGGCGGTATGTCGACGGTAAGCAGTGCGTCCAGCCCGACTTCAGCGGCCGCATCGGCGAAGGCCGCAAAGCCCATATGTACAACAGGATTGGCATAGCCCATCAATAGCACCGGCGTGGTCTGATCCTGCTCACGGAACTCCCGCACCATCGCAATCACGTCGCGCAGACGAGTGCCGTTAGCCAGCGCCCGCTCATGAGCTAACTGGATAACCGGCCCCTCAGACATGGGATCCGAAAATGGCACTCCAAGTTCTATGATGTCTGCCCCGGCTGCAACCAACTGGTGCATCATCGGTACAGTGCTATCGAGACCTGGATCACCCGCCACGATGTAGGGTATCAGCGCTTTGCGCCCCTGCTCAGCGAGGGCCTGGAAACGTCCAGCTATGCGACTCACTACCTTGTCTCCCCTACATTTCCAGACCGTCGATCTGGGCGACGGTGTGAATATCCTTGTCCCCCCGACCAGACAGGTTGACGATAATGCTTTGTTCGGGTGTCATCTCAGTGGCCAGCTTCTCCGCATGGGCCAACGCATGCGCCGTCTCGAGCGCGGGCATGATACCTTCGATACGGGTCAACTGATGGAATGCGGCAAGCGCCTCGTCATCATTGGCGACCACATAACTAACCCGCCCTATATCTTTTAACCAGGCGTGTTCCGGGCCAACCCCGGGGTAGTCCAGGCCAGCAGACACCGAATGGGTGTGCATGATTTGGCCGTCAGCATCCTGCATCAGGTAAGTACGGTTGCCATGCAACACGCCCGGAGTACCAGCGGTCAATGGCGCCGCGTGCTGGCTGGTGGCAACGCCGTGGCCACCCGCCTCTACGCCATACATGGCCACGCTCTTGTCTGCCAGAAACGGGTGGAACAAGCCAATGGCATTGGAGCCACCACCGACACAAGCGACCAGCGCGTCCGGCAGGCGACCGGTCTGGGCCAGCGACTGGGCACGTGCCTCGCGACCAATAACAGACTGGAAGTCGCGCACCAGCATCGGGTATGGGTGAGGTCCGGCCACGGTACCAATAATGTAAAACGTATCATCGACGTTGGTTACCCAGTCGCGCATGGCCTCGTTCATCGCATCCTTCAACGTCCGCGAGCCCGAGGTGACCGGCACCACCGTGGCACCGAGGAGTTTCATGCGATAAACGTTAAGGGCCTGCCGCCGCACATCCTCTTCGCCCATGAATACATGACACTCCAGGCCGAGACGGGCGGCGATGGTCGCGGTAGCAACACCGTGCTGGCCGGCGCCGGTTTCCGCGATAACCCGCTTTTTGCCCATGTGCTTGGCCAACAGCGCCTGGCCCACGGTGTTGTTCACCTTGTGCGCACCCGTGTGATTAAGATCTTCGCGCTTGAGGTAAATACGCGCACCACCAATCTGGTCAGACCAGCGCTTGGCTTCATACAAAGGTGATGGGCGACCCACATAATGGGCGAGGTCCTCGTCCAGTTCGCGCTGAAAATCGGCATCTTGCGCCATGCGGTTATACAGGGTCTCGAGTTCAGCCAGTGCCGCCATCAACGTCTCGGCGACAAACTTGCCGCCGTAGACGCCAAAGCGACCATCCGCATCGGGCACTGTGGAAAAAAGTTCGCTATTCATATCTGTAGTCATCACTTATCACCGCTATCAATTAAATCTACCGCGCGCACCGCGCGCACAAACTCGGCTATTCGCCGGGGACATTTAATACCAGGGGAGGATTCCACTCCCCCGCTTACGTCAACGCCTGCCGGGTGCAATTGCGCGATCGCGGCACCGACATTGTCTGCGTCAAGGCCACCCGCCAGCACCATCGGCAACGCTATCGTGCCTGAGGCCAGTTGCCAGTCGAAGGTTTTACCAGTGCCGCCAGGTACACCGTCTTGCCAACTGTCCAGCAAAACGCCCCTGGCACGTGCATAGGGTGCAACTGCGGCGCCCAGGTCAATGCCAGGTTTGACCCTCACCGCCTTCAGGTAAGGGCGCTCAAACTGTTCACAATATGTCGCGCTTTCCTGACCGTGAAACTGGATGACATCCACCGGCACCGAGGCAAGCACCTGCGCTATCTCGGACTCGGACGCGTCGACAAAGAGCGCTACTACCGTCACAAACGGCGCAACCGCGGCAACGATTTCCGCTGCCCTGGCGGCATCAACTGCCCGGGGACTCTTGGCGTAGAAGACCAAGCCTATAGCGTCAGCGCCATTGGCTACCGCTACCTGCGCATCTTCCGGCCTGGTGATACCGCAAATTTTGATACGCGTGTAAGCCACTGGCTCTATTACTGGTCAGAAAAATAAGGGCGCAATGATAGCAGAATCCTGAGGGGACTGTCTTTATGGCGGGAGTATCATTGGCCCTGTCGGCGCCGGTGGTAACTTGAACTGTTCGGGGTAAGCCACTGCCACCAGATATAGCCCGTCTGGCGGCGCAGTTTCCGCTGCCAATGCCCGGTCGCGGCCATCCAGAAGCTCACTTATCCAGCCGGTTGACTGACGGCCTTCACCCACTGCCATTAGAGATCCCGCGATATTGCGCACCATATGGTGCAAAAAGGCATTGGCTTGAATGTCAATCGCGACCAGATCACCAAACCGTTCTACGGCCACCCGTTGAACATTTCGCATAGGCGTGGCCGATTGACAACTGGCTGCCTGAAAAGCCGAGAAATCTTGCTCTCCCAACAGCGCCTGAGCGGCCTCGTGCATGCGTACGGCAGTCAGCGGCCGACGCTGCCAGCTAACCTGCCCAGCCAGCAAGGCCGGCCGTACCGGCGTATTGGCGATCACGTACCGGTAACGTCGCGACAGTGCAGCAAAGCGAGCATGGAAATCCCCGGGTACGGGCACTGCCCACTGGACCCGGACAGCGGGCGGCAAGTTGGCATTGGTGCCGTATACCCAGTTCTTACAGCTGCGCCCGACCGGATCATCGAAATGGATCACCTGCCCTACACCGTGCACCCCCGTGTCCGTGCGGCCGGCGCAGTGGACCCGCAACGGCTGATTGGCCACACAGGCGAGTGCTGCTTCAAGGGTTTGCTGTACCGTCGTGACGTTGCTGTGGGGCTGAGACTGCCAGCCATTAAACAGACTGCCGTTATACTCTATCCGGCAGGCGACCCGACTGCCGGGTGGCAGCGGGTCAGGTGAAAAGCGGTGGGGGGTGTCAGCCAAGCCGTTCCAACAATGTCCTGGCTTCCTGTTGCTGCTCGGCGTCGCCGTCGGCAGCGACCTCTTCTAGAATCTGCCGGGCACCGTCTTCATCGCCCATGTCCATATACGCACGGGCCAGATCAAGCTTGGTCGACATCGTGTTGCCTTCGGCGGCAAAAACCATTTCGTCGCCGTTCTCTTCGCTGGCAAAATCCTTTGTAAGATCGAGATCGTCTTCCTGGGCGTCGCCGCTACCATCGTCCAGTTCCAACTCGCCAAAATCAGCCTCAAGCGCGGTATCGGCTGCGCCCAATGCGGCTTCAGTGACCGCCGGCTCGGCGCTACCGGACATGAGTGACTCGGCCTTGGCCAGAGCCTCGGTGTTACCCATACTTTGCAGTTCTGCCAGTTGTTTCTCAGCCTCACCTGGCTCGCCCATTTCCAGGCTGAGCTCCAATAATTTAAGCCTGTATTCAGCATTATCGGGCTCGCTGCTGATAGCGGTCTTCAGCAAGTCTGCTGCCTGCGGATATCGACCGTAAGCGATATAGATGTCGGCCTCGGCCAGCGCATCCCCGGTATCAGCATCGCTGGCGTACTCATCGTGTTTCTCTTCGCCATATCCGCGATTGGCCGCTGCCGCTGCTTCTTCTGCGGACTCTTCAGGTGCCGGAACATCTGCTGGCGCGACTTCTACTTCCTGTTCCTTGAGCTGCACGCCTTCAAAAGCATCCCTGGCTCGCGGTCGGGCGGCTGCTACAGAGTCGACTGTTTCCACCTCGGCGTCGGTGTTCCTGCGCCGCCAGAAAAACAGACCGGCCAATATAGCCAGCACCAGAGCGCCACCTATATAAAGCAGGTTACCGAACAGACCGCCGCTTTCTTCTTTCACCGGTGGTGCCGGCGCCGGAACGGGTACAGCCGTCGGTGGGGGCGCCGCTACAGCCTCGGGCTCAACAACGGGCTCAACCGCTGCGGCCTCCTCGGCGCTATCCTTCGCAGCCATCATAGTGCCGTCTATATCAGCGCTCGCGCTATCATCCGCTGCGCTGTCGCCACCGGCCGTGGCTTCTTCGAGGGCGGCCTGCAAGGCCGCTATCTGTTCATCCTTGACGCTGACAATGCGCTCCAGGGTTTCAACCTGCTGTGCCATCGCATCGACCTGGCCCTGCAAATCACCGCTTTCCAGCACAGCCCGATCCATCTCTTCCATGGCTACATTGGACGCCGCGGCACTGTCGCGATCGCCAGTGCTGTCACTCCCGCCATCATCGCCGCTACCGTCCATATCGTCGTCTACGGAGATACGTAACTTGGGGCCACCGCCATAAGCTTCGCTGGCACGACCGGCACGCCAGTCCTCGTTCTGCTGATTCACCTCGGCCAGGGCGCTGGCCAGGTCGTCTGAGCTGATGTCGCCCTCGGTAGGGAGGTAGACAATATAGCCCGCTTTGATGCGGTTAATATTGCCGTCAATGAAAGCATCGGGGTTGAGTCGCTGAATATCCAGCATCGCCTGGTGAACAGAAACGCCCTCGGGCTTGCCGGCCAACGCAATATTCCACAGTGTTTCGTCACGCTTGATCATGTAGCGGCTGCCGGCCTGCGGATAGGGGCTGGTATCGGCGCTAAAGTCGCGCTGTGGCATATCGCCTGGCGCCAGATCCGATTTCCTGACGTCTACCAGGGTTCCGCTAGTGGCTGCGGCGGGGTCCTCTTTTTTTTTCTCCGGCTCAGCGGGAATACCTTCCACCTCGTAGACACGCTCAGAGGCTGAAATCACGGGATTGCTGTTGTCGAAGGCCGGGGGATCAATCAGCACGGTGTACTCGCGCAATAACCGCCCGGACGGCCAGCGGGTTTCTACAATAAGATCGAGATAGGGCTCGAGCACGGGGTCGTCGGAGGAGATCAGAATCACCCCTTGCCCGTCGCTGTCGACGCTGACCTCAAATGTGATGCCCGTCAGGAAGTAGGCGCGCTCGACGCCCATGCGATCAAAGTCTTCGGCCGTCGCCAATCTAACCCGGATCTCATCGGAATGCAGACCACCGGTATTGAGCAGGTCGACCTTTGCTTTGAGCGGTTCGTTGAGAAAAGACTCCAGGGTCATTTCCCCCAAGCCCAAGGCCCAGGCCGATCCGGCCTGCAAACACCCCAAAGAAAACAGAACTGCAGCTAACTTACGCTTCTGAGCCATACCGAACGCCCTTATTATTCTTTCCCCTGCTAACACGAAAAGGCCTCCCCTGGGCCAATCCACTAACCGGGATATCACTGGATCAGTGCCTGGATAAAAATCCTAGCCCCTACAGGCACTTGCACTACAAGTTCAAAGTAGTGCTCCAAGTACATCCGTGCACTTATGATACCCCAGATTTACCCCAAGTATGTTTTATAGATGGGTATTAATCAAGGTAAGTAGCGATCAAGCTCTCGGCAATTTGCACACTATTCAAAGCCGCACCTTTGCGGACATTGTCACTCACAATCCACAGATTCAGCCCCTTGGGATGCGAAATATCCTCGCGAATACGGCTGACAAATACCGGGTCATTGCCGGCTGAGTCGGTCACTGCGGTGGCGTAACCACCGTCTTCGTGGGTATCGACCACAGTCACGCCAGGCGCCACCGACAGCAGTGCCCTGGCCTCCTGCGCAGTGATCTTGTCGACCGTTTCGATATGAACCGCCTCCGAGTGGCCATAAAAGACCGGTATGCGCACGCAGGTCGGATTTACCGCAATGGCGTGATCATCGAAGATTTTCTGGGTCTCCCACACCATTTTCATCTCTTCGCGCGTGTAGCCGTTGTCCTGAAACGTGTCTATTTGAGGCAAGGCATTAAAGGCTATTTGCTTTGGATAGACCTCGGGGTCAACGGACTGCCCATTCAGCAGTTTCGCAGTCTGCCCGGCGAGCTCTTCGATCGCCTCCTTACCGGTACCCGATACAGCCTGATAAGTCGCCACGTTGATACGCTCAATACCCACCGCGTCATAGATCGGCTTGAGCGCCACCAGCATCTGGATGGTCGAACAATTGGGATTGGCGATAATATTGCGACGACCATAATCCGCCAGCGCCTCATTGTTGACCTCGGGAACAACCAGTGGGATATCCTCATCACGGCGGAAATGTGACGTGTTATCAATCACCACGCAGCCTGCGGCAGCCGCTATCGGGGCAAATTTCTCCGAAATACTGCCGCCAGCAGAGAACAGGCCAATCTGTACCGCGCTGAAATCAAACTCGGCCAGATCGGTAATTTTTATCGACTTGCCGCGAAACATCACGGTTTTCCCCACAGACCGAGTACTGGCCAGCGGGTAAAGCTTACCTACCGGAAAATTCCGCTCTTCCAGAATGCTGATCATAGTCTCACCGACCGCACCGGTGGCTCCGACAACAGCCACGTCATACACTTTACTCATTACTGTTACCTGATGTTGTTGCTATTAATATCACTGGCTTAGCTCGACAGCGCCGCCGTGACGGCGTCGCCCATTACTTTGGTGCTGACCGCTTGCTGTCCTGCACTGCAGATATCCGGGGTTCGCAAACCCTGGTCCAGCACGTCGCTGACCGCAGCCTCAATCGCGTCCGCCGCAGCGGGCGCAGACAGCGTATAGCGCAGCATCATGGCGACCGACAAAATTGTCGCCAGTGGATTGGCCTTGCCCTGCCCCGCGATATCCGGAGCGGAACCGTGACAGGGTTCGTACATGCCACGACCATTCTTATCCAGTGATGCGGAAGGCAGCATACCGATGGAGCCGGTCAGCATTGCCGCTGCGTCCGACAGGATATCGCCGAACATATTACCGGTGACCACGACGTCAAATTGTTTCGGCGCCATCACCAGTTGCATGGCTGCGTTGTCCACGTAAAGGTGTGTAAGCTCAATATCAGGATAGCCTTTGGCAACCTCCTCCATGACCTCGCGCCACAATACGGTCACTTCCAGCACATTGGACTTATCCACCGAGCACACCCTGCGGTCACGCTTACCTGCGAGTTCAAAGGCCAGATGGGCAATCCGTTCAATCTCCGATTCGCGGTACACGTAAGTGTTGAACCCCTCGCGCTCGCCGTTGTCCAGCGTCCTGATACCCCGCGGCTCACCAAAGTAGATGCCGCCGGTGAGTTCTCTCACGATCAGGATATCCAGCCCGGAGACGATCTCCGGCTTCAGGCTGGAGGCATCGGCCAACTGCGGATAGAGAATTGCCGGGCGTAAATTACCGAATAACTGCAACTGCGAACGTATACCCAGCAGGCCACGTTCCGGCCGCAGGTGCCGCTCTACTGCGTCCCACTTTGGCCCGCCAACAGCGCCCAGCAGGATCGCATCGGCCTCACGGGCACTGGCCAGTGTTTCGTCCGGCAGCGGTACACCATGGACATCCAGGGCAGCGCCACCAAGCAGGCCGTGCTCAATTTCAAGATCCAGGCCGAAACGCTGATCGACAACGGCGAGAACCTTCTCCGCCTCCGCCATGATCTCCGGACCGATGTAATCGCCAGGCAGTACCAATATCTTTGCCGACATGTTGCGCTCCCTTACTGAATGGTGCCAAACAACCATGGCGACTGTTGCTGCCACCGCTGTTCGAAGCTGCGAATGGCGTCGGCGCTTTGCAATGTCAGACCGATATCATCGAGGCCATTGAATAAACAATGCTTGCGGAAGCTGTCTACCTCGAACGGAATTTCATCGCCGGCAGGCGTGCGGATCACCTGTGCCGCCAGGTCGATCTCCAGCTCATACCCCTCCTGGGCGTACATCGCCTCGAACAGGTCATTCACGGTCTCTGCGGGCAATGCTATGGGCAGGACACCGTTCTTAAAGCAATTGTTAAAGAAAATGTCGGCAAAGCTTGGCGCAATAACACAGCGGAAACCGTAGTCCTCCAGCGCCCAAGGTGCATGCTCACGACTAGAACCGCAGCCAAAATTTTCTCGCGCCAGCAACACAGACGCACCCTGGTAGCGCTCCGCGTTGAGCGGAAAATCCGGGTTGAGCGGTCGCTTGCTGTTGTCCTGCCCCGGCTCACCCTCGTCCAGGTAACGCAGCACATCAAACAGATTGGGGCCAAAGCCGCTACGCTTGATCGACTTGAGAAATTGCTTGGGAATAATCAGGTCGGTATCCACGTTGGCCCTGTCCATGGGCGCAACCAGCCCTTTTAATAAAGTAAAGCTCTTCATCGTTTCGCTCCTCTAGACGTTGCGGACATCGACAAAATGCCCAGCCACCGCTGCCGCCGCAGCCATTGCCGGACTGACCAGGTGAGTTCTACCACCAAAGCCCTGACGTCCCTCAAAGTTACGATTGGAGGTCGAGGCACAATGCTCGCCCGGTCCCAGCTTGTCGGCATTCATAGCAAGGCACATGGAGCAGCCCGGTTCACGCCATTCCATTCCGGCCTCGATGAAAACCTTATCGAGCCCCTCGGCTTCTGCCTGCGCCTTCACCTGCCCTGACCCCGGCACAACCAGCGCCTGCTTGATCGAAGCGGCTACCTGTTTGCCGCGAACGACTTCGGCAGCTGCACGCAGGTCTTCAATCCGCGAATTGGTGCAAGAGCCAATAAACACGCGGTCTGGCCGTATGTCGGTAATCGCAGACCCCGCTTCCAGTCCCATATACTCAAGCGCCCGACGAGTCGACTCGCGACGGGTAGCATCATCCATCTGCTCGGGGTCCGGCAGGATTCCATCAATCGGCAGCACCATCTCCGGCGATGTACCCCAGGTCACCTGGGGCTTGATGTCTTCGGCCTGCAACTCAATGACACGATCGAACACTGCATCGTCGTCGCTGTGCAACTCACGCCAGGCCGACACTGCCAGATCCCACTGTTCGCCTTTCGGCGCGTAGGGACGCCCCTTGACGTAGTCCAGGGTAACGTCGTCTACCGCGATCATGCCCATTCGTGCACCAGCTTCAATCGACATGTTGCACAGGGTCATGCGTCCCTCCATGGTCAGACTGCGCACCGCCTCACCACCAAATTCGATGGCGTATCCGGTGCCACCGGCAGTGCCTATTTTGCCGATAATTGCCAGCGCAACATCCTTGGCTGTAACTCCAGTACCGAGCGTACCGTCGACACGAATCAGCAAATTCTTCATCTTGCGTTGAACGAGGCACTGGGTAGCAAGCACGTGCTCCACCTCGGACGTTCCGATGCCATGGGCCAAAGCGCCGAGCGCGCCATGGGTGGAGGTATGAGAGTCACCGCAAACTACCGTCATGCCCGGCAGTGTTGCGCCCTGCTCCGGTCCCACCACGTGCACAATGCCCTGGCGAATATCGTTGATGGGTATTTCGACAATGTCGAAGTCGTCACAGTTATCGTCCAGCGTCTGCACCTGCAACCTCGACACCTCATCGCGAATGCCTGCTACACCGCCACTGCGCTCAGCGGCCTCGGTGGGCACGTTGTGGTCGGGCACCGCCAGATTGGCATCGCGACGCCAGAGCTTGCGATTGGCCAGGCGCAGCCCTTCGAAGGCTTGCGGCGAGGTCACCTCGTGAAGCAGGTGGCGATCGATATAGATGATTGCCGTACCGTCATCACGTTGTTCCACCAGATGGTTCTGCCACAGTTTGTCGTACAGCGTTTGTCCGGCCATCGGACACCTCCCGCAGTCGTTGTTTTGATGAAGCCGGCATTTTATGCTTGACCTTAAAATAACTCAAATTTATTATTTTTATAGTTTAGATTCCAATTAGGAATAGTATTTATGGATACGCAGAACCTCCGCGCGTTTGCCCTGGTAGCCCGTACCGGCTCTTTCTCAGCAGCCGCCGAAAAGCTGCACCTGACCCAACCGGCCGTCAGTAAACGGATCGCAATTCTTGAGCAGCAACTCGGCACCGGATTGTTCGACCGCATAGGACGACACGTGGGGCTTACCGAGGCCGGACGCGCCCTCCTGCCCCATGCAGAGCTTATCGAGCAACAGCTGTACATGGCCGAGCAGTCGGTACGCGACCTGTCCGGGGCTGTCGGTGGCGCCCTGCGCATGGCCACCAGCCACCACATCGGACTGCACAGGCTGCCACCAGTACTCAGCCAATTCAGCCGCGCATTTAGCGAGGTTCATATCGACATTGATTTTATGGATTCGGAACAGGCCTACGACCTGATCATGCAGGGCAAAATAGAGCTGGCCGTTGTCACCCTCGCGCCGACCAGCCAGGAGAGTTTCGTTACGCTTCCTGTTTGGCACGACCCACTGGAAGTTATGGTGGCTCCAGATCACCCACTGGCCAGCGCAGGAGCCAGCAGCCTCCGGGAACTCAGTCTGTCACCAGCTGTTCTGCCCGGCCTTAACACCTACACCGGCCAGATCGTGAAGCAGCTGTTCGACGACCATCAACTGACACTGAACGTTTCCCTGGCGACCAACTACCTTGAGACCATTCGGATGATGGCATCTGTAGGGCTTGGCTGGACCATACTACCGCGTAGCATGCGCACAGATTCGCTCATCGCACTGGAAATTCCCGGTGTTGCTGTCGAGCGCATACTGGGCGTGGTTTACCACCACGGGCGCAGCCTGTCGCGGGCGGCACAGGCCTTTGTCGAGGTATTGCGAGAGAGCGCCGACGCCGACTAACGTGCCCGCGCGACGCAACGAACCGACTCGACTCCTAGAAAATACCCATGTCCAGGCCGGCGGCCAGGGCCTCGCCCAATTCGGTAGCCCGGGATAGATGGTCCTGGCAGGTATCCCCGCGCAGTATCAGCGGCTCGGCAGCCTCTGTGAATGGAAAACCGGACAGTATCCGCTGCGCCTGGGCGACCGCCCCGCGCCCGTCATTGCCCGCGCTCACCAACAATGCATAAGGCAGCACCAGGGCCTGGGCGCCGGCGGGATACAGCGTCCGGTCGAGAAAGTCCTTCATCCCGCCGGCCAGGGTGCCCGAGTTCTCAGCCGCCACCAGCAGCACGCCGTCAGCCCGACCCAGGTCCGCCACCCCGGCATCGGCCGCTCGCAAAACCCTGACCGCAACCAACCCTTCGGCATTAGCCCCCGCCATTGCCGCCCGCGCCAATCTGGCGCTGGCTCCGCTTTGGCTGTTATAGACAATAAGCAGCTGCTTCATCGGCTCAGGCAAAACCCGCTTGCAAACACGGCGTCTGCTCATCGAGCACTTCCCAGGACGCTTTCGAATCGACATGGATATGGCTGGCCAGCGCTAACCCCGGGTCTTCATCGAACAGGCCGGCCGGCACCCAAACCAGGCCGAGGCGCTCCACTAACTGTGGCAACAGGCAACCGCAACAGTCGCAAAAATAGCGCTTGAATCCGCTTTCTGTCTCGTAGACTTGCATCCGGTCACTGCCACGCAGCCACTGGAACGCAGCTTCGTCGACCAGCACTGCGGCGCTCGATGCACCGCCAAAGGCCTTACGACACTTGGAGCAATGACACTTATATATACCGGAGCTGAACTCACTGACTTCAAAGGCCACAGCCTTGCACAAACAACTTCCCACTGTCATATCTTGCCACCTGCTGTCTTGTTGACCGGCGTTCTTCCGGGTCATGCGGCTTACGCCAGACTGATTGGCATCCGGGTAATCACACGTTCAGAAACCCAGCCGCCGTCGACCTCGATATCGTCATCCGGCAGACTCACATTGTCGGGCAGATGCTCAATAAAACCGCGGGCGAGATGCTTCAGAAAAGTAATGCCCAACTGCTTACCAATACACATATACATTGAACCACCAAAGATAATATTGTTCTCGCCGGTGAACTCGCGCTCCAGGTCTATGTCGAGCGGCCGCTGCCAGTGTCCGGGATCCAGGTTGATACCGGGGAAAAAAATGTTAATCGATTCACCGCGCTCCATCGAGTATCGACCCAACGCAAAGGGCTCATGAACCTGGCGAGACAGGGCCTTCACGTGATTATCACGACGCAGGAACTCCATAATAACCGAGTCACGATCCAACAGTTCCGGCTGTGCTTTCAGTCTCTGTCGCAATCCCGGGTTGGCTATCAGGTTGCGCAGCAGGTAGCTGGACGACACACCTGCCGTATTGCTGAGCGAGATCACCAGAAAGGCACCGATATTGACGACCAGCACCTCCTCGCTAATCCCCGCGGCCAGGCCCTCTCGCATAAAGCGACTGATAGGTGCATCGGGGTCGGCTTGTTGCAAGGCGTCGGCCAAATAGTCCCAGACATAAGCCACAGCACGATCGGCTTCGGCCAGTGGCGCTTCATCAACGAAGTTATCCAGCGGCTTCAGGAATCGGAATCCGGCCTGGTACAGCGCCTGCAGTTGCCGCTCGGTAAATGGCAGACCGGACGTGGTAAGCATAATACGCAAAGGCAGCGTACAGATATCCTCGACATAGTTTTGCAAATCAACACCGCCGGAAAGCTGCCGATAAATTGCTTCGGTCCCATCGAAATCTGCGGTCTGCGCAACATCTGCGATGTAGGCCTTGAGTAATTTTTTTAGTCTCGGGTCCGGTGTGCCGTGAGTGTAGGTGAGCTGGAAGTTTCTAGCCCGATTGGGGTAGCGTTGTGCAAATACCGCCTCGCGAGCAGCTATCTCGGGATTGGCCACCGGCTCCCTCACACACTGCCGGTTAAACATCACCTCCCTGGCTTCATCAAAACGAAAGACAAAATTCATACCCTCGGACTTGAACCCCAGAATATCGTCACGCGGATAAAGGTCTGCCAGGAAAAGGTGGGGGTTAAGAGTGAACTGAGGATCGAAAAACGAGACACCCAGATCAACAAATTTTTCCATGCCATAAACCCCTGTTAAAAATTGCGCGTGTGCAGATCGGCAGCCGTCCATATCACTGCAGCACCAGCTTAGTTAAAAAGTGCATGTCTGACAAAATCGTTGGCATCGAGCTGGCGTCTATGATCAGATACTGCCCGTATCTGGCGGAGCTCGTGGCGCAAACATTGCCAAAGCCTCGCCTGACCTCAGTATCGCACGACGCCTACAACACTATCACGGAGACAAAAAGATGAGCGAGACCAACCAACAGTGGCTACTGAAGCAGCGTCCCACCGGGATGCTGGGTCCCGAGCACTTTGACCGGGTCGAATCTCCCATGCCGCAACCCGACCTGGCCGCCGGCGAGGTGCTGGTGAAAACCCTGATGCTGGGCTTCGACCCGGCAATGCGCGGCTGGGTGCAGGATGAGCCCAGTTACCTGCCACCCGTCGCCCTCGGTGACCCCATGCGGGCCAGCGGTGTGGGCCAGGTCATCGCTTCCCAGAACAGCGAACTACCGGTTGGCACGCTGGTACAAGGCCTGCTGGATTGGCAGGAATACGGCGTAGGCAACAAGGCCGGAGGAATGCCTCTACAGCCGCTGCCAGCCGGCACACCGCCCGGCATGGCCCTCAGTGTTTTTGGCAGCACCAGTCTGACCGCTTATTTTGGTCTGCTCGACGTGGGCCAGCCGCAAGCGGGTGAAACTGTTCTGGTCTCAGGTGCTGCCGGAGCAACAGGCTCCGTGGTCGCACAAATCGCGCGCATCAAGGGTTGCAAGGTCGTCGGCATTGCCGGTGGCGAAGAGAAATGTAACTGGTTGCGAGACGCCTGCAAGATCGAGCACGTCATTGATTACAAAGCGGAAAATATTGACGAACGTATCGGCCAGCTGTGCCCTGAAGGCGTCAACGTTTTCTTCGACAATGTTGGCGGCGACACGCTGGAAATCGCCATTGGGCACATGGCAGATTTCGGTCGCATCGCACTGTGCGGCGCAATCTCGGGTTACAACGATGAGACGCCGGCGCCAGGGCCCCACAACATGATGCTGCTTACGACACGAAGAATCCGCATGCAGGGCTTTATCGTGATCGATTTCCTGGATCGCGCCGAGGAAGCTATCGGGCAACTGATGGAATGGGTGATGGCGGGCGAAATCGCCTGGCGCGAGGACGTGCAGGAAGGCTTCGACAACATCCCCGCTACCTTCCAGCGACTGTTTGATGGCCGCAACGTGGGCAAACAACTGCTAAAGCTCGCCGAACCAGAGTAGTTATCCACAACTTCGTCTGTGGATAACTATGGGGATAGGCCGATCACCAGCGCCGGCGTTGTCGGCCCGCCCCACCGCCGTGCCCGTGGCTCCGAAAACGGCTTTACAACTCTAAATCAATAACTTACCAGTTTTTTATAGGGTCATTGCGTCCTGCAAACCGCAAAACCCTATAAATAAAGTATCTACCGCTGCCGTGTGGATAGAGTTCATGAGTGCAGGTTGGTAGTCACTCACCGCTGGGGCCGCATGAATCGAAGACCTGCCGATCGACAAAGGTCGCTGCTGCCTAAAAAGTGCGGCTATTGGTCGCGTTATAAGCCAAACGACTTAGCTATGGATGCCTTATCTGCCAGCATTGGTGAATGCGGGCGTTGCGCTGAAAATCCGGATCCAGCGTCTGGCGGGTAATATCCGTACAGTCGAAGTCCTGCTCTACCTGTGGACCGAGCTTGAATCCCCGTCGGTTGTTAGAGAAGTACAAGCTACCTCCGCGGCGCAGCCGCTGCATTGCCGAGGCCACCAGCGCAACATGGTCACGCTGAACGTCGAAGTCAGCGGCCGCGCCCGATGTGTTGGAGAACGAAGGCGGGTCAAGCATGATCAAGTCAAACTGCTGCTCGTTCTCATCCAGCCAATCGCGACAGTCAGCCCTGACCACATGGTTGCGGCTTTCCGCCAGGCCATTGGCCGCCAGATTCTTGCGTAGCCAGGCAAGGTAAGTATTCGACGTATCGACACTGGTCGTAGATCGGGCGCCGGCCATCGCGGCATGCACGGTCGCACTGCCGGTATAGCAAAACAGATTCAGAAAATCCTTACCCGGGCTTTCCGCAGCGAGTCGCAGGCGCAGCGGACGATGATCGAGAAACAGACCGGTATCGATGTAATCGTGCAGGTTTACCAGCAGCTTAACCTGGCCCTCGCGCACCGCCAGCAACTCTCCACGGCTGTCCTGTTTCTGGTATTGTCCCGCCCCGCGCTGGCGACTGCGCTGCTTGTAGACGATGCGGTCCTCGGGCATTGCCAACGCCCCCGGCAAAGCGGCAGCGATTTCCGCAAGACGCCGTGCGGCAGCTTCCTCGGCCACGTCCTTCGGTGCCCGATACTCCGCTACGTGGGCATGCCCATCATAGATATCTACAGCCACGGCGTACTCCGGCATATCGGCATCGTACAAGCGGTAACAACTGACCCCCTCACGCTTGACCCAGCTGGCCAGCCGTTTACGATTCTTGCGGATCCTGTTGCCGAACATACTGGCGCCTTCAGACAGCTCCTGCTCGCTCGTTGGAGCCGCAGCCGACTGCGACCTGGCAGCGACCGATGGCCGAAAGGCGTTGTCCTTCAATTCGAACAACAGGAGGCTGGATTCAAGTGCACCATTCCATAGCGTATAGCGCTTGTGACTGCGCAGGCCAATGGCACGGCCGAGGTCCAGGTCGGCAGTGAACACGGCCGCCTGCCAACCCTCGAATTCCCGGGCCATAGCCTCACCTAACTGCTGATACAAATAGCTGAGGCTGGCCTTTTCACCCAACCGCTCCCCGTAGGGCGGATTGCAGATAATCAATCCCTCGTCCAGCGCGATATGACTGGGTTTCTTCAATTCAGACAATGACTTGCATGACACTCTTATCACTTTGTCGAGGTCGGCGCTGGCAATATTCTGCTGCGCCGCGCGTATCACTCTGGGGTCGGCGTCGTAGCCCCTGATCTCGGGTAACTGCCTCGACCTGCCCTGCTCTGCCCTGGCCTGCGCATCGGCCCGAATCATTCGCCACTGCTGCGCGTTATGGCCGAGCCAGTGCTCAAAACCGAACTGCTGGCGATTCAGCCCGGGGGCGATATCAGCGACCATCAGGGCGCCCTCCAGCAACAGTGTGGCCGAGCCACACATCGGGTCGATAAGAGCACCGCCGCGCGCGGCGATACCGGGCCAGTCCGCCCGCAACAGCAGGGCCGCTGCCAGGTTCTCCTTCAATGGTGCTTCACCGGCCTGCCGGCGATAGCCACGCCGATGAAGACTGCCACCGGAGAAATCCAGCGATACATGCAGTTTCGATTTCACCAATCGCAGGTTGAGCCGTACGCCGGGGTTTTTGCGATCGACCGAAGGGCGAACGCCATCGTTGTCTACAAACCAATCGACAATCGCATCCTTGCTTTTTTGCGCGCCGAACTGGGTATTGCGGATGGCATCGTTCTGACCGAGGAAGTCGATAGCGAGCGTGCTGCTGGGCTTGAAGACAGTATTCCAGGGTATCTCCCGCAGCCCGTTATAAAGGCTCTCGGCATCGGTCACCGGGAAATTTTGCAACGGCATCAGGATTCGATTGGCCAGGCGCGACCAGAGACAGGCCCGGTAGGCGATCGCCGTCGGCCCCTCAAAGTATACGCCGGCCACGGTTTCGCGAGTGGACTGGGCCCCCAGCGTGGTCAACTCATGCGCCAACAAAGATTCAATACCCTTAGGACAGGCGGCAAACCACGTGGGCAGTGGTGATTCGGTCACAGGTTCACCTCAGGATTTTTTCGGGCGGGGAGCGGCTTTGCGTTTCTTGGCAGCTGTTTTGCGCGGGGCCTTACGCGCTGGCGTCTTGCGGGCAGCTGGTCTATTAGCCGCTTTCTCTTTTTCCATCACCTCGATAACAAGGTTGGTGGAGCTTTGCATGTAGTCGATGAATCGCTCATGCTCCTCGTCACTCAGGCCACGCAGGTAGTCGTGCTGACGGTAAATGTTGACGAAACGACGCTCGCGCTCGAAGTGCTTGGGCAGGGCCATCACTCCCCACTGCTCCAACGTTTTCTCCAGCTGGGGATTGTAAGTCCGCATGAATTTCAGAAGAAACGGGATCGGGTCGTGGCGAGCGAGCAAGGCTGTGGCGCGCAACATGGTTTCCAATGGCAAAATCGATTCGCCGCTTTCCACGTTTTCCAGCAGGGTCTTGTCTGCCATGCCCAGGTTTTCGGCCATATCTTTCAGCGAGATACCGGCTGTCTCCCTGGCGTCACGCAGGAAACGGCCGGCCTCTGCCATCGCCTCCAGGCGTTCGGGCTCCAGCGTGTTGACCAACGCGTTGCGCAACCAGGTTTCGCCAAACATGGCTGTCATCGTGGCTGTGGTGCGGGCAATTTCGAGGGTGCCACCGGCTACCTGCCCAGTCAGCTTGCGCAGCGCGTTGAACAGTGACGCCTGCTCTTTGTCGATATCGTCGTCGGTCATGACTACAGCATAGCGCAACACCGGCCGATTGCGGAGTCTCGCCTTTTTTCCGCTTACCACGATCTGCTATGGTGGCCAACAATCCAGGTGCCACCGGTAACCCATGTTCCGTCTTATTCGTCACATCCCTGCTCACTGGGTAGCGCTGATCCAGCGTCACGCCCAGGTGGCATTGTGGATGGTGTTCCTGTGCTCACTGACCGCAGCCCTTGGCAGCCTTCGGCTTATCGCACTGAACCTGGACCTCGACACACTGATCGGCACGAATGCCGACACTGCCGGCGATGCTCCTTACAAGAACTACCAGGCGGCTTTTCCACAGTTTCGGGATGCCGCCATTGTGGTGATATCCGGGGACAACCCGCATGAAGTCGACGCAGCCACTGATTCGCTACTGACTGCCTTCCAGCAATCGGGCCGGTACACGCACACAGAGGCGCCCGGCCGGGATCGGTTTTGGGAAGAACACCGGCTCTACCGTCTAAGTACAGCACAGCTGACCCGCCTGACGGCGCAATTGCAGGAACTGCGGCCAACGCTGCGCCAGCTGGACTCCGACCCCGGGCTGGCTGGAGTGCTGGATCTACTGCGCCAAATGCTGTTGCAGGACGAGGCAAACCTGGGCCGATCTGAGACAACCCGCGAACTGCTGACAACTGTGTACACGGCATTGGTCAACCCGGGGCAGCCAGTGGACTGGTTGCATGGCACAATGCCAATGGCCGGCCATACCGGCTATCAGCTCATACTGCTACAGGGCGAGCAGCGATTCGGTGAGAACACATCCCCGAGGCGAGTTATCGCCGCTACCCACAGCACCATCGCCGAGCTTTCAGCAATACACCCTCGCGTGTCGATCCGAGTCACCGGTGACCTGGTCACAGCCGATGAGGAGCTGCAAATCGCACTACTAGGCGTGCGCATCGCTGGTGGACTGTCATTGCTGCTACTGGGGTTGGTATGGGCCGCGGGGGTGCGGTCTAGCGCGATAACACCACTGGCTGTGTTTACCGCGTGCATCATCTTGCTGTCGTTTCTTCCTAATGACTATCGGGGACAGTCCATGCACCACAAGACCACGGAGACCGTGGCTACCCTGGTCGAGTTACAGCGCGAAGGCATATACAGCCACCACGCGATCGCGCTACTGTCTCCCGTAGAACAGGTGCCAGAACTGACCAGGCGGCTGGAAGCATTGCCCGAAGTAGCGAGAGTCATGTCGCCTCTTGCCAGCATACCTGCGGATCAAAGCACAAAGTCCACGGGGTTGGCCCCTCTGGCCGACTTCTCCAGGCTGACTCTGGCGACACCAGTGCCCTGGGATTACAGTGCTGCAGACAAGGCTCGTCAGCAATTGCTGGCGACGCTGCCGGCAGCTACCAATGTCTACGACCTTGAAGACGCCGCCCTGCTGTCGGCCATCGCTTCCAGCCTCGCGCTGCTCGACGATGAAGCCAGTCTGCGGATGTTACAGGTTGATCTGCTGGACGAGCTGCACCGTCAAATGAAAGAACTACAGAAACAGGTTCTGGCCAAACCTTTCACCCTGGCAGACCTGCCACCGGCTACGCGGGCCAGGTTAATCGCATCCGATGGCCGTCACCTGATGTCGGCAATACCGGCCCAACACCTCGACAACCATGAAGCTATCGATCAGTTTGTGGTGGCGGTCAAGGCGGTAGCGCCGAATGCGGTTGTCGTCCCGGCGATATTCGAGCCGTTGCGGCAAAAATCGCGCTAGCTACTGGGCAACCCTGTTTCCAGGGCAAAGATCTGCCTCAGGATATCGCGCCACTCTGCGTACTGGTTATCAAGGGTACCGCTGAGCCGGAACACCTTGCCGCTGGCCTCCAGCACCGTGGGGGCAACCTCGTTATCGAAACCCACCGCCAGCTCGTGCAGGTCCTGTTGCTGTATCTTGGTCCACTTGAATGCGTTATAGGTTTGCTGCATTGCAGGGAATGTACCCCTGCGCCCCTGACTGTCACGCGCGGCCAGCCGACGCTGATAATCTTCTTTGTAGATAGCCTGCTCGCGCCCGTACTGGCGCCACAGGTTGTAAGTGGGGCCCATTTCTTGTGAGAGCTGCAAATACTGCTCATCGACAGTATCAATGAACAGATACTCCTGGTTCTGGATACGCTGTACGCGCGCCATCATCGGGTCACCGTCCGCCGGCAGTCGCACCGCGGTCAGCAAACCCTGCTCGTCAGTCGCCAGAAAGCCGGCAAAGGCGTCCGGCGACAATGACTCAGCGTAGCGCAGCTTGGCCACTTCAGGAATCCGGCGCAGCGCCTCCGGTGCCAGTGCATTACGGGCCGCCAGCAGATCGTTCGCGAATTGGTTATACAGGTGCTGATAGGGGTCGCCTCCGACAGGGACCGGGTAATCAGCCTCACGCGACTGGTCCTGGTAAACCTGGTCCAGCCAGACCTTGCCGGTCACATCTACCGCTTTCAGCGCCAGAACCAAATGGAGTCCATCGGAGTATTCAATGCGGCCGGTGATTAGCAAAACAGTGGTATCGTTAGGCTCCGGCAATACCCGCACTGGTCCCCAGGCATTACTTTCTACCAGCGTGTCACGCAATCTTACCGGCATATACTGCGCCTCCACCCGCCGAATTTCAGGAAAGATACCCAGCTTACTGTGGGTAGAGGCGTCTTCAGGGATACCCGGGTCAAATATGGCGATACCGACGTCCAGCAGCGGCACCCCTGAAGGTGACTGGTCCCGTTTTAAAGCGACGGTACCCACTGGCGCTGGCCAGGCCACCGTCCCATCAGGTACATCGGGGACAGGCGCTTGCCGTTGACTGCCGCTGCAAGCGCTCAGGACAAGCGCCAGACAAAATGCAATCAGAACTCTCACTGCGCCTCCGTAGTACAGACCCGACCCTTGCTCAGGGTAACCTCACAGGTATAACCGCTACTGCCCGGCTCAAACCGCCGATAGACTCTGTTAAGCGTAAACGGAGTAGTGACGCGATCAGATACGACCGTTGTGGCGATACTCATCTGTTCACCGGTAGGGCTTCGCGTCAACACATGCTGGATACTTAGCCCCTCCGGCAGCAGAATGCGAAACAGGAGTTGGTGACCCACCCAGCCACAGGTTTCAGTGCCCAGCGGATTTTCGAGGACCATCTGCTTGCCGTCAAAGAACTCACAGGTCAGGGCGAAATTTTCCTCCCGCTTGACCCGGATATCATTCTCGCTTTGTTCGATTTCCAGCAGCGGCGACTGGGTGATCATGTCGGCCATCTGCGCCAGACCGATAACAGTCGCCCCGGTATTACTATTGCCGACAGAGATAGTACCGGCGCCCCGCTCATTGCCACCGCGCTGCGCCCTTCGTTCGGCCTGCCGCTGCAACTCTCGAACCATGGAGTTGAGCCGGGCCTGGATGTTGTCGCTTTTGCTGTAGTCCATTTCCCAGCTGCCACTGAAATCAACCATATCGACATTACCCACCGGGATAGGTTGAGCCTTGCGCACCTGCTCACCGCCGCCACAGGCAGCCAACTGCGTAAGGGCCAGTACGATTACGGGTAAATGTATGAACCGGGAAAACACCATAGTCAGTCTGACGTAACCTGCTGTTCACCTGCTGCCTGCGCAACCACCGCAGCTTGCTTTTGCAGCCATATTGCCAGGCCCTGGGCATTGAGTTCTGCATCCATGGCTAACCGGTCGCGATAGGCCTCGACATCGCCATCTGACGTCAGGGGCCGCAAAGCATCCAGGGTGCACTGCAATACGGCCGACCGCATGGCCTCGTGATCACCGGCATAGGCTGGCGCGAGATCCCGGTAAGCGGCAACCTGGGCAAGCAGCGATTGCTTGGCCAGGTTGTCGTAGGGCAATTCGCCATAGTGCGTCAGATACATACGTTGCGGATGGTAGTGCGCAAGTAATTCGACCGACTCGACAAACAGCGCCGGATCAAATTGCGTCGGGGTAGTCGCGGGCAAAACAAAGTTGCCGCTGGCAAGCCGCAGGAAGGTATAGCTGATGCCAAACATGTCTCCACTGAACCAGCCGCGGCTGGTTTCATCCCAGACACAAAAATGGTGATCGGCATGACCGCGGGTATGACGAAACTCCAGTATTGAATCGCCCAGGGTCACCTTGTCGCCGTCGCCCATCTCGCTAACACGCTCAACAGGTATCGGGGTGATATCGCCATACATACGATGAAAAGCCTGCTCACCATAAACGTCAACCGAACTTGCTACCAGGCGTGTTGGATCAATCAGGTGCCGCGCACCGCGGGGATGAACGAGTAATTTCGCCGCTGGAAAACGGGCCATGATCGTACCGGCACCCCCGGCGTGATCAAGATGAACGTGGGTGGGAATAACATAGCGCAATTGTTCGTCGGCTATGCCCTTCTCAGCCAGGCATTGCTCCAGCGATGATAAGGAGTGGGAGGTACCGGTTTCTATAACGGCGTACTCACCCTCCCGGCCAATTAGATAGAAACAGGCGATTCCCGGCTCAACATAGCCGGCATCAATACAGGTGACTCCGTGATCCAGATCAAGCCAGGGAGTAGCGATTTCCACGTGAGAAACTCTAGAACGACAAAACAGCGGTGAATCCTGTCACACTACACGCGCCCGCAGCAAGCCCCGATCAACTGAACAGGGCCTCACCGACAGCGAGCTGTTCACCCAGTGCGGCCAGGTGTCGGGCACTGCTACCCAGAGCCATTTCGTTATAGCGCAACCACAGGCAATAGCGCCAAAGCGGATAATCGCGATCGATTCCGGTACCACCGTGAACATGCTGGGTGGCGTAACTGACCCGGTGCCCGCAGTCTCCCGCCCAGATTTTGGCAATGTGTAACTCGGTGGTCGCCGGTACGTCGGCGTCCAGTAAGGAAACGGCCTGATAGGTCGTCAGGCGCAAACATTCGACATCGATATAGCAGTCTGCCACCCGGTGCCCGACTGCCTGAAATGTCGCCACCGGCACACCGAACTGCTTGCGTTCTGAGGTATAACTGGCGGCCAGTCGCATGGCGGCATCGGCGGCCCCAAGCTGGTGAGCACACACCGCGGCGGCAGTGCGCAGCTCGGCCCAGGCCATGATCGCCTCTCCTCCTGTCGCCGCCACCACATCTGCTGCCGGGACATTTACCTTGTCCAGGGTTAACTGATACTGAGGCTCAAACGTCGTGGCCTTTACGGCTTCCAGGCTGACACCGGACGCCTGCGGGTCGACCAGCAATACGGCCACATCGTCACCAACGGAGGCCGCCAGCAGTATACGGTGGGCGGCCGCAGCGAACGGAACAGCAAACTTACAGCCTGACACGACAAAACCGTCTGCAGCGGGTTCGGCAGTGGTTAATACAGGACTGCCGGCAGCTTCGTTAAGCGGTTCGGTCAGGGCCGCCGTCAACAAGATCTCACCACTGGCTGCGCGGGGCAGCAACGCGTCGCGAACGGCTTGCGGGGCAAACTTCTGGATTGGCAGCATGGCCGACACGCAATGCGCTATCACTGGCACCGGCGCGATAGTCCGACCCACCTCCTCGACCAACAGAGTAAGCTCGGTAAAACCCAACCCCATGCCGCCGTACTCCTGTGCAACAGCAACGCCAGGTAAACCCGCTGCCAGCAGCTGTTGCCACAAGGCCTTATCGAACCGCTCGCTGGCATACTCATCGAAGGCCGCCAGCTTATCGACAGACACCTGGTCAGTCAGAATCTGCCTCGCCAGCCCCTGTACCTCTATTTGCTCTTCAGAAAATCCAAATTCCATGATTGTGACTCCTGTCAGCGGCTGGCCCGAGGCATCCAGAGCCCGGCCGCCGATATAATGTCGCGTTGAATTTCGTTGGCGCCGCCACCAAAGGTAATAATCGAGGCGGTACGATAGAGTCGCTCCAGCTTGGCCGCTTCCGCGGTCACATGATTACTGCCTGCGCGATACAAGGCGGCCTGCCCCATAATCTCACCGAGCAGACGAAAGACTTCCACGAAAGCTTCCGATCCGTAGACCTTGGCTGCCGACGCGTCGGCCATATCGAGAGTCCCCTCAGTCATCGCCCAGGACTGTTTGTAGACAATCAATTTCATGCACTCGATGGTAGCGCGACAGCGCGCCAGGTTGTGCTGCACCCAGTGCTGGTCGATCACCTTGCCGCCGCCGGGCAATTCAGTCTTCCTCGCCCAGGTGGCAAGTTGATTGAACAACTGCGAGACCGGACCAAAGTTGATCAGGCTGAGTCGTTCTCGATTGAGCTGGCTGGTCACCAATCGCCAGCCACCATTCAGTTCACCCACCCGCATATCATCACTGACCCGAATATTGTCGTAGTACGTGGCGTTGGTGCGCACACCGCCCAGGGTGTGCACGGGGGTATAGCTGAACCCGGGATCGGAATTTGGCACCAGGAACATGGTGATCCCTTTATGTTTTTTCGGTGCGTCCGGATCGGTGCGCACGGCCAGCCAGGTGTAATCGCAAAAATGGGCCAGCGAGGTCCACATCTTCTGTCCGTTGATGACCCACTCGTCGCCGTCGCGCACAGCTGAGGTCTTGAGGTTGGCCAGATCGGTACCGGCGCCGGGTTCGGAATAGCCAATGGAGATCAGACACTCCCCGGCGAGAATTTTCGGCACGATCTCCTGCTTCAAACTGTCGTTGGCAAACTCGGCGATCATGGGTCCCACAGACTCGGTGGTCAGGAAAGGGAACGGGTATCCCACCCGCATCACTTCCTCGATAAAAATAAACTGTTCCAACGGGGTCATCCCGCGACCGCCCCACTCGCTGGGCCAGCCCACGCCGATCCAGCCGTCCCTGCCCATTTTCTGTAGCGCCTCTCGCCACAGCGGTCCGCCACCCTCACCCATGTCGCGCTCACATTCGGCTTGCAACTCGGGCGTCATCAGGTCTTTAAAATAGGCCCGCAACTCGTCCCGCAGGGCCAATTGTTCTTGGGTAAACTGGATATTCATGTTGGATCCTTTGCCGGGTTTACATCCCCGAAAATGCTAACGATTCGACCGCCAAATGATAAGCAAAGCAGCGGGCCAATATTACTGACAATTTCGCTCAGTCGGCTTTAAGCTCGGCAAGAATGGAAGCCCACATCGCATCGGGCGCGGCGTAGGGCGCATAGACAGCGAGCCGGTCGGCGTAGGGGCCGTACTTTGCCTTCAATAGTCCGGCTATCTGTGCGGGCCTGCCACGCGTCGTAAAGGCGTCGAGAAAATCTTCATCGATAAGTTGACCCAACTCATCCCACTTGCCTTCCTTCGACAAGCGATTGAGTTCAGGCTGCAGGTCCCCGTAGCCAACGGCTTCCATCGGCGGCCGATAGGCTGGCGTCGATGCATAAAATCCCAGCAACTGCCTGACACTTTCGGTGGCAGCCGCGATCGCCTCGTCGGTTTCACCGGTAATAATAATGGCGTTGATCTGCAGGATGAAGTCTTCCCGGCGTCGATCGGCCTTGGCCAGCCCCGCCAGCACCGCCGGTACCGCATGGTCAGTGAGAAACGGCATGCTATTGAAAGGATGGACGATCAGGCCGTCGGCAACCTCCCCGGCGACTTCAGTCATCTTTGGTCCCAGCGCCCCCAGCAGCACGGGGGGCACACCGTACTCATTGGGCCCCGGATTGAACATCGGGGTCATCAGCGTATGACGATAGAAGCGACCCTCGTAATTGAGCCGGGTACCGTTTTGCCAACAATCAAATATCGCTTTGAGGGCGAGTATGTAGTCACGCATACGTGCCGCCGGCGGGCTGAAGTCAGTACCGAAGCGTTTTTCGATATGCGTTTTTATCTGAGAGCCAATACCGAGGTAAAACTTCCCCTTACTGAAGTTTTGCAGGTCCCAGGCCTGGTAGGCGAGATGCATGGGGTTGCGGGGGAATGCGACGGCGATACCGGTAGCGATATCCAGTTGCGGTGCATGTTCCGACGCCAGGACCAGTGGCAGGAATGGATCCCAACTGCCCTCCAGTGTGTACACACCGTCATAGCCAATGCTGGCAAGGCGCCGGGCCTCCTCGGCGGCATTGCCCATCTGGGCGTAAAACGGTCCATCTACTTTCATCGTTATTCCTGCCTGTTGTCGGGACTAAGGTGTGAAGCGCAGAAGAAACCTAACGCCAGATGTCGGCCGCTACCAGTAACATGGTCGAGCAGCGTCACTTTGGGTCCAGAATAGCGCCCGTGGTTCACCATCCTGAACAGCCCGGGCCACTGACTGGCACTACCATAGAGCGGACAACACGCCACGGGAAAATACGATGAAGATTGGAATATGCCTGCCCTACATGAAAGCCGGCCTGACCCGCCAGGATTACCTCGACTGGTTCACCCGTGTCGATGAAGGACCGTTCCACAGTGTCTCCTGCGGCGAGCGGGTGCATGGTCCCACCTACGACATGCGCGTGGTGCTGGCAGCAGCGGCAATGGCTACCAAGCGCGTAGAAATTACCCCCACCCTCTATGTTCTGCCCATGCACAACGCGACCCGTGTGGCCAAGGAAGTGGCCACTCTGGACATCTTATCCGGCGGCCGGGTCAAGCAGATTGTGGTCGGGTACGGTGGCCGCGAAAAGGACTACGAGGCCGTTGGCGCCAGCTTTCAGGGACGCTACGGGCGCATGGACAAGCAGGTGGCGACCCTGCGCCAGGTCTGGGCAGGTGAGGAGATCATCGACGGTGCCGGCGCCATCGGGCCGACCCCCACGCAGGAAGGCGGTCCGCGCATACTGGCGGGCGCCATGGGTCCCAAGAGCATCGCCCGCTGCTCACAGTGGGCCGGCGGACTATACGCCTGGTCTGGCAACGGCGAGACACACGAGCTGCAGAATACGTTCAACATGGCCGAGCAGGCCTGGGCGCAAGCAGGCCGAACCGAAACGCCCTATCGGCTAGGCGGGTTCTGGTACACCCTGGCAGATGAGGGTCAGCGCAAACTGTATGACTATGTCTACGAATACCTGGCCATCGCAGGTCCGGAAATCGCCACCATGATGGCTGAGTCAGTGCATCGCAGTACTGTGGATACGGTACGCGAGGCGCTGGACAATGCCGAGGCTGCAGGCTGCGAGGAGCTGTTCATGGTGCCTGCGACCGCCGAGCTGTCGGAGCTGGACCGGCTGATGGAGCTACTGGCCACGCGCTGAACCGACTACATATTCCTGTAGTATTACTACATTTGTTATCCTGTGGCCTCACCGAATCGGGCGAGTTACTGTAGTCATACTACAAGCCATTGAAATATCAGGTATTTTACCGTTTAGCGCTCTCCCGGTGAGAACGCTTAAGCGGTATACTCGCCCGCTGATTTCGGGGGTCGAATCCCCTGCCAGCCATCACCATTGAGGAAATTTCATGGCCAAGCGTGTTTACCTGTTCAACGAAGGCAGCAAAGACGATCGCGAGCTGCTGGGCGGTAAGGGCGCCAACCTGTGTGAGATGACCAACCTGGGGCTGCCTGTGCCCTACGGGTTTGTTATCACCACCCCAACCTGCCGTGAATTTTTTCAGGCCGGAAACCGACTACCCAATCTGTTGGAACAGGAATACCGTGTCGCCCTGGACCTGGTAGAAAAACGCATGGATGCGCGCTTTGGCGACCCCGAGAACCCGCTGCTGTTCTCGGTACGTTCCGGCGCGCCCGTCTCCATGCCGGGTATGATGAACACCATTCTCAACCTCGGCCTCAATGATGAGATTACCGAAGGGCTCGCGAAAAAAACTGACAATCCACGTTTCGCCTACGACAGCTACCGGCGCTTCATTCAGATGTTTGCCGACGTTGTTCTGGGCGTCGAAGGAGAAAAGTTCGAGCACGAGATAAGTAGCTACAAGGCCGCTCACGGCAAAACCCTCGACGTCGAAATGGAGGCCGAGGACTGGCAGGCCATCATCAAAGTTTTCAAGGGGATTACTGACTTTCCGCAAGACCCGTTTGAGCAGCTGAAACTGGCGGTGGAAGCCGTATTCCTGTCCTGGCACACCCCCAGGGCCAACGTCTACAGGGAAATGAACAATATTCCCGAGGCACTGGGCACGGCGGTGAACGTACAGGCCATGGTCTTCGGTAACTTCGGCGAGACCTCTGGCTCCGGCGTTGCCTTCACCCGCAATCCGTCCACTGGTGAGCACAAATTTTTCGGCGAATTCCTGTTCAATGCCGCGGGCGAAGATGTCGTCGCGGGCACACGTACGCCACAACCCATAGAAGCGCTGAACGAAGGTCTGCCGGAAGTCTACAAGGAGCTGTTTGAGACCCAGGCCCTACTGGAGAAGCATTATCGCGATATGCAGGATATCGAGTTTACTGTCCAGGAAGGCAAGTTTTACATGCTGCAGACCCGCAGCGGCAAACGTACCGGGCGGGCCTCCATAAAAATCGCCGTCGACATGGTGAACGAGGGTTTGATCAACGAAAAAGAAGCTCTGATGCGCGTCTCGCCGGAACACGTTGAAGCATTTCTACATCCCATGGTGGATCCAGCGGCCAAAACCGAGATCGTTGCTACTGGCCTGCCCGCCAGTCCGGGCGGTGCTACCGGGAAAGTCGTCTTCTCGGCGGACGAGGCCGTGGTGGTTGCCCGGGAGGGCAATGCGGTGGTGCTGGTGCGCAGGGAAACCACACCCGAAGATATCCACGGCATGAAAGTCGCTGAGGGCATACTCACCGAACTGGGTGGCATGACCTCGCACGCTGCGGTCGTGGCCCGCGGCATGGGCGTCTGCGCGATCACCGGCTGCGGCGGACTCACCATCGATTACGAGGCTGGCACGGCAACCACGGCTGACGGCGTGGTCATTAATCGTGGAGACGTCATCACACTCGACGGCACCGCCGGCGAAGTGATGCTCGGCGACATTCCCAAAACAGAAGCCAGTTCCAGCGAGGATTTCCAGGTCCTGTTGTCCTGGGCGGACAAGCATCGCCGCCTCAAGGTCAGGGCTAATGCTGAAACTCCCGAGGACGCGGCCAAGGCCCGGGAGCTTGGCGCGGAAGGCATAGGCCTGTGCCGAACCGAGCACATGTTTTTCGACGCCGACCGCATCGATTACATGCGCGCCATGATTCTCGCCGAGAACAAGAAAGAGCGGAAAAAATACCTGAAAAAACTGCTGAAGTTCCAGCAGGAGGACATGCTCGAACTGTTCCGCGTGATGGATGGGCTGCCAGTCACCGTGCGCCTGCTGGACCCTCCACTGCATGAGTTCCTGCCACACACCGAGGAAGATATGACGGCCTTGGCCGAGCGCTTGGATAAACCGGTGGAGCAGATCCGCAACGCCACCGAGCATCTGAGCGAAGTCAACCCGATGCTGGGTTTTCGCGGCTGTCGCCTGTCGGTGGTTATGCCAGAGATCACTGAGATGCAGGTCCGTGCAATTATTGGTGCTGCCGTCGAAGCCGTTGAACAGGGCCTGCGGCCATTCCCTGAAATCATGATCCCGCTGGTAGTGAACGTGCGGGAAATCCGCCTGATCAACGACATCATCGATCACGGCATTCACAAGGTACTCAAGGAAAAGTCAGTGTCGATTCCCTACAAGATCG
>CALJFL010000047.1 GCA_938074135.1 uncultured Halieaceae bacterium
GGGTGCCCCGCGATGGCGGCCATGCCGATTTGGGCTTGGTGCTGCGCCCTGTATCCACAGGTGAATGGCACGAGGGACAATCCAGCCCCTGTGTTGCCGTCTTTGTCAGCGACCCCGATCAGCGTGAAACCGCATCGCAACAGACGCTCGCTGAACTGTTCGAGCTCACTCCGGCCGAGGCCAACGTGGCGATTTTATTGTCCCGCGGCCTCAGCCTGGCGGAGGTCTCTGACGCCCAGAATATATCCCAGCACACCGCGAGGGCACAGCTGAAATCGATATTCGCCAAAACCGGGGTATCCCGCCAGGCCGAACTGGTCCGTCTGGTCCTGAAAAGCGTGGCCTCTCTGGGCTGACTGCCCAATCGAATTGATCCACATCAACGCTGGGTAAGCAGGCTGCTGCTAAGCTTCCGGCATGTTTGACTCTTATGTGTAACCCGTTGATGCATAACCCGGAAACAGAGCAGGTAGGCTCCCCCACTGATAACGATGCACGACAGGCAAATATCCGTCTGGCGACCAGGTACGCGTGTCAGGGGCCACGTTATACGTCTTACCCAACCGCACCACAGTTCAGCGAAGACTTTCCACTGAAACAGTATAAAGACTGGCAGGCTGGACCCGGAGAGCATCGGCGGGCGCCACTGTCGCTGTATATCCATCTGCCCTTCTGCCAGGACATTTGCTATTACTGCGCCTGTAATAAAACGGTGACTCGAAAGCCAGGCGTAGCATATCGCTATCTCGACCACCTGCTTGACGAAATTGCCTTACAGTCAGAGTTGGTGGGGAGCAGCCGCCCGGTGACCCAGATGCACTGGGGCGGTGGTACACCAACATTCCTCGACAATGCTGAAATTACCGAGCTTATGCACGGTATCGCCAGCCACTTCGCCCTGCTGGACAACGGTGACCGCGAGTACTCCATAGAAATCGACCCGCGCACAGTTGACCACGCCACGATCGCCCTGCTCAAGGGCGTGGGATTCAATCGTATCAGTCTCGGCATACAGGATTTCGACCCACTGGTGCAGAAATCGATCAACCGAATTCAGCCCTACCGCGATGTTGCCAGCCTGGTGCAATGTATCCGCAGCCACGACTTTCGCTCGCTCAGCTTTGACCTGATTTACGGACTACCCCACCAGGATGCGCAGACCATCACAGAGACCCTGCGCAAAGTTATCACCCTGGCTCCTGACAGAATAGCCTGCTACAACTATGCACACCTGCCCGATCGCTTTCCTAGCCAGAGGGCCATCGACCGGCTGGACCTGCCCAACCCGGAAGAAAAATTACTGCTGCACGAGATCATCGCCGACACGCTGCAAGAAGCGGGATACCTCCATATAGGCATGGATCACTTTGTCCTACCCACAGACGAACTCGCTATCGCCCAGCGAGAAGGCCGCTTGCAGCGCAATTTTCAGGGTTATTCTCTGCGCATGGCAGATGACCTTCTGGGCCTTGGCGCCTCGGCCATCAGCCAGATGGGTGACTACTATGTGCAGAACGAGCGCGACCTGGATCGATATTATGATCGCCTGCAACAACGCCAACTGCCGATCGAAAAAGGTTTCATAAGCGGCCACGACGACAGGCTGCGAAAATACGTCATCATGAGCCTGATCTCTGATATGTCGCTGGATATGAACGCGTGCAATGAGCGCTTTGGCATCGACTTCAAAGTCGAATTCCAAGGGGAGCTGCAGCAGCTGCAGCCCATGGAGCTTGACGGCCTGCTGTCGATTGATAATGACCGTATCCAGGTCACCGAAAGGGGCAGGCCGTTCCTGCGTAATATCTGTATGCCGTTTGACGCCTATCTTACGCCCGGCGCAACGGCCGAGACAGGTGCATATTCGGCGACTATCTGACGCTCGATATTGATTTCGCCCCCCCGCCAATATCCATTATACTGGCGTTTCTAAAGTCGCCACGGGCAATGGACAACTCAATGACAATACACCTGGCAGACCAGGAAGATGGCGGTGCTTTGCGTCGTTGCACTCATGATTATCAAGTCAGCTGCGGCAACTGCCGGCTCGCCAGCATATGCCTGCCCCTCGCCCTTGAGCAGGATGACATAGAACAACTCGACAGTATTATCCAACGCAGCAAACCGCTGCAGAAGCACCAGCACCTGTACCGTGAGGGCGACGACTTTCAGTCGGTCTATGCGGTTCGCTCGGGTACGCTCAAGGCCTACAAAACCACCGACGACGGCCGCGAACAGGTCACTGGGTTTTATTTCCCGGGGGAGATACTGGGGATGGACGGTATCAGCAACAATACCCACGCCTCCTCGGCCAAGTCTCTCGAAACCGCGGCGGTTTGTGAAATCCCCTTTACCTCACTGGAAAAGCTCAGCGCCCTGATGCCCAGCCTGCAGCGCCATTTCTTTCAGCTGATGAGTCGGGAAATTACCGAGGACCAGCAACTTATCACGCTGTTGAGTAAAAATTCTGCCGATGAACGCGTGGCCTCTTTGATGCTCAGCATCTCGACACGCAATGGCCGCCGAAAACTCAGTGCAACCCAATTTCGCTTACCCATGTCACGCGTCGATATTGGCAATTACCTTGGTCTTACCGTAGAGACCGTCAGCCGGGTGTTCAGTCGCATGCAGAAAATGGATATGCTGAGGGTCGACAACAAGGAAATCGAGATTCTGGACCTGGACGGTTTGCGGGGAATGGCTAATCTGGGCGGCTGACTGGTAAGCTCACCGCTGCTTTGCCCGACTATTGACGCAGGTCAACGCCAAATAACCGCAGGCGCCTAGAATGCGCGTGCAACAACAATAAAGTCGCAGTGGGGAGATCGATAAATAATGATCCAGCATACGTTTGGCCTCTTAACACAGCCCAGTAAGCAGTGGCAGACCATTGCTGACCTGCCGGAAAACTCCCTGAATACCCTCGCTCTCTACCCCTGTGTGTTGGCAATACTGCCGGCCGTTGCCTGGTATTACGGCACCAGCCAAGTGGGCTGGAGCGTGGGCGATAGCAGCAATGTGATCAAACTCACCGTCGAAAGTGCCCGCCTGATCAGCATTCTGTTTTACGCCGCAATGATCGGCTGCGTGGCGGTGATCGGTTACTTCATACACTGGATGGCTGAAACCTATGGCGCCGCCTCTACCATTACCAAGGGCATCGTTATCGCCAGCATGGCGGCCACCCCGTTATTCCTGTCCGGCGTGGTGGGTTTCTATCCGCTTCTGTGGCTGGACATGTTGATTGGTGTTGCCGCTGTAAGTTGGGCGGTCTACCTGCTCTACCTTGGTATCCCAATCGTCCTGGGAATTCCGGAAGAACGTGGTTTCCTGTTCTCCAGTGCCGTGATGGCCATCGCGCTGGTGATCCTGATCTGTCTCATGGTCGGGTCCGTTATTCTTTGGGACTTTGGCGCGGCACCCGCGTTCACGGACTGAGCCTGCGGCCGATTATTATTTGAATCTGAACAATCCGAACTTTTGAATGGAACCAAACCATGAGTGAGCTGAACGCCCAATTGGAGCATCCAACCTACAACTACAAGGTTGTTCGCCAATTCGCCATCATGACCGTGGTCTGGGGCATTGTGGGTATGCTGGTTGGCGTCCTTATCGCCGCCCAGTTGGCCTGGCCGGCACTCAATTTTGACCTGCCATGGACCAGCTTCGGCCGACTTCGCCCTCTGCACACCAACGCTGTTATCTTTGCTTTCGGTGGTTGTGCGCTGTTCGCGACTTCTTACTATGTGGTACAGCGCACCTGTCAGACAGGCCTGGTTTCGGACAAACTGGCAGCATTTACCTTCTGGGGCTGGCAATTGGTGATCGTGGCTGCGGCCATCACGCTGCCGATGGGACTGACCACTTCCAAGGAGTATGCAGAGCTCGAGTGGCCCATTGATATTTTGATCGCGGTGGTTTGGGTGTCGTACGCCATCGTCTTTTTCGGCACCATCATGAAGCGCAAGGCCGATCATATTTACGTGGCAAACTGGTTCTTCGGGGCATTTATTATTGCCGTCGCGGTGCTGCACATCGTCAACAGCATGGCAATCCCCGTCGGCCCGACGAAGTCCTACTCTATCTACGCCGGTACCGTCGACGCGATGGTCCAGTGGTGGTACGGCCATAACGCGGTTGGTTTCTTTCTCACGGCCGGCTTTCTGGGGATGATGTACTACTTTGTACCCAAGCAGGCGGGGCGCCCGGTCTACTCCTATCGGCTCAGTATTGTTCATTTCTGGGCGCTGGTCGCCGTTTACATCTGGGCAGGACCGCACCACCTGCATTACACCGCCCTACCCGACTGGGCCCAGAGTCTGGGCATGGTCATGAGCATTATCCTGTTGGCGCCCTCCTGGGGCGGCATGATTAACGGCATGATGACGCTCTCGGGCGCCTGGGACAAACTGCGCACAGACCCCATCCTGCGCTTTCTGGTGGTCAGCCTTTCTTTCTACGGCATGTCGACCTTTGAGGGCCCGATGATGTCCATCAAGACGGTCAATGCCCTGTCCCACTACACCGACTGGACCATAGGCCACGTGCACTCCGGCGCCCTGGGCTGGGTCGCCATGATTTCCATTGGCTGCATTTATCACCTGATACCCATACTGTTTGGCAAGGAGCGCATGTACAGCGTCGATCTCATCAATGTTCACTTCTGGATGTCCACTATAGGTACGGTGCTCTACATTGTATCCATGTGGGTCAACGGCATCCTGCAGGGTCTGATGTGGCGAGCCTATAACCAGGACGGCACACTGACCTATACCTTCGTCGAGTCAGTGGCGGCCAGCTACCCCGGTTATGTCGTGAGGGTACTCGGGGGCGCGATCTTCTTCGCCGGCATGCTCGTGATGGCCTACAACGTCTACATGACCACACGTAAAGATGTGGCGCCGGCGGCGGTGACTGCTGCGCCAAGCGCGGCTTAAGGAGCTGACGATGAAACATGACGCCGTAGAGAAAAACGTTGGCCTGATGATCATCCTGGTGATCGTGGCGATAAGTTTCGGCACTCTGGTAGAGCTGGTACCGCTGTTTTTTGACAAGCAGACCAACAATCCCATCGCCGGCCTGAAGCCACTGCCGGCGCTGGAACTGGAAGGTCGTGACATCTACATTCGTGAAGGCTGCAATACCTGTCACTCGCAAATGATCCGACCGCTGCGCGCCGAGACCGAGCGTTATGGTCACTACTCCGTCGCCGGCGAGTTCGTCTATGACCATCCGTTCCTGTGGGGGTCGAAACGAACCGGGCCGGACCTCGCCCGGGTTGGCAAGCGCTACAGTGACGACTGGCACCGTGCTCACCTGTATAACCCGAGAGACGTGGTGCCAGAATCGAACATGCCAGCGTTTCCATGGCTGTTCGACAATAGCGTCAACGGGCAACGTACCGGTGCCAAGATGGCCGCACTGCGCACGGTCGGAGTCCCCTACACTGACCAGGATATCAGTGGTGCCGCTGCCGCGGTCGAGGGCAAAAAAGAAATTGATGCCCTGGTTGCTTACTTACAGCAGCTGGGCACGCTGCTGCAGTCGAGGCGCTGATCATTATGGATATCAACGATCTACGAGGCCTGAGCACACTATTCCTGATGATTTCCTTCATTGGACTGTGTTTCTGGGCCTATAGCAGCAAGCGCAAACCCTACTTTGATGATGCCGCCAATCTGCCGTTCGCAGATGAAGAGCTCAATCAACGCACCATGCAGAAGGAGCGAGAGAATGACTAGTTTCTGGAGCGGCTGGGTCATTGTCCTGACCTCCGTCACCATTATCGGCATGACCTGGATATTGTTTGCCAACAGGCAGGCCGAGCGACGCACAGGTGAGCGCACCACTGGCCACGAGTACGACGGCATTGAAGAATACGATAACCCGCTGCCGGCATGGTGGTTCTACATGTTTGTCATCACCATCGTCTGGGGTATTGGCTACCTGGTGGTATACCCGGGCATGGGCAACTTCCCTGGCCTGCTGGGCTGGACACAGGTGGAGCAGCACGATCGAGCCGTTGCCGCCGCCGACAAGAAATTTCGCGCGATGCGCGACCGTTACCTGGCGCTACCGGTTGCGGAGATTGCCAGTGACCCTGCTGTGATGAAAATGGGGGCCAGAATGTTCGGTAATAACTGCGCCCAGTGCCACGGGTCGGACGCCAAGGGTGCCTACGGCTTCCCCAACCTGACTGACAATGACTGGATTTATGGCGGCACGCCTGAGGCGATCAAGGCCACCCTGATCAAAGGCAGGCAGGCTGCGATGCCGCCATGGCAGGCCATCCTGGGTGATCAGGGGATCGCCGAGGCTACAGCCTATGTGCTGTCACTCAATGGACGTGACGCGGACCCGGCAAAGGTCAGCGCCGGGAAGACCCACTTTGCGACTTATTGCGCGACCTGTCACGGGGCCGATGGCACCGGCAACACCGCTATGGGTGCCCCCAATCTGACCAACGGCGTGTGGCTGTATGGTGGTACCGAGGCTCAGATCGCCCACAGCCTCCGTGCTGGCCGCAATGGGGTAATGCCTGCGTTCAAAGACACACTTAGCGAAGACAAGATCCACATCCTCACAGCTTACGTCTACGGACTGGGCCAGTAAAACTGGCGCGCAAGCAGCGCGCCCATCCCGTCGGGGGCTTACACCTCCTCACAACTCGTTTTAGCGGTCAACACCAATGGAAGACCAGGACCTCATAGACATTCGGGAAGTTGCGCCTGCGGAAGTTGGCGAAATCGACCTCTACCAGCGTCGCGAAAAAATCTACACGCGCAAAATAGAAGGGTTTTTTCAGCGTATCCGACTGTTTACCGGCTGGCCACTGCTGCTGGGATACTTCCTGCTGCCGTGGTTGAACTGGGACGGACGTCAGGCCGTGTTATTCGACCTGCCTGCACGCAAGTTCCACATTCTTGGTTTAACCTTCTGGCCGCAGGATTTCCCGTTACTCGCTTTCCTGCTGATCATCGCCGCCTTCTCCTTGTTTGCAGTTACCGTCGTCGCCGGGCGCATCTGGTGCGGCTACACCTGCCCGCAAACCGTGTGGACCAGCATCTTCATGTTTTTGGAGCAAAAGACCGAGGGTAGCCGTAACCAGCGTATCAAACGCGACCAGGGGCCCTGGACCGTCGACAAGGCGATGCGCAAATTCCTCAAGCATGGCTCCTGGTTATTTGTCGCCTTTGCCACCGGCATGACCTTCGTCGGTTACTTCTACCCTATTAAGGATCTGGCCTATGAGCTGGGTACATTTTCTACCGGCCCATGGCAGTTCTCCTGGACCGTGTTCTTCACCTGCGCCACCTATATCAATGCCGGCTGGATGCGGGAACAGGTCTGCAAGTACATGTGCCCCTATGCTCGATTTCAGTCGGTGATGTTTGATCACGACACCCTTATCGTAAGCTACGACCCGGGGCGCGGGGAGGTGCGCGGCTCACGTAAACGCGGAGCTGACTACCGCGCGAACGGGCTGGGCGACTGCATCGATTGTGAGCTGTGCGTACAGGTGTGCCCCACTGGCATCGATATCCGCAACGGCCTGCAATATGAGTGTATCGGCTGCGCGTTGTGTATCGACGCCTGCAACTCCGTCATGGATAAAATGGAGTACCCCCGAGGCCTGATACGTTATACCAGCGAACACCAGCTTGCCGGGGGCACAACCCACTGGATACGTCCGCGTATCATCGGCTACCTGGTGGTACTGAGTCTGATGATCGGCGTATTCAGTTACAATATCTTCGGACGGATTCCTCTGGAGTTGACCGTAATAAGGGATCGCAATCAGCTCTATGTCACCACCGACAGCGGCAAGATTGAAAATATCTATACACTACAACTGGTCAACATGGATAAAGCAATGCACGAATTCGAGATCAGCATAGACGGGCTTGAGAAGGCCCAGATCATTGGCCAGACCCTGCACACGCTCAACGGCGGTGAGGTCAGTGCGATAAGCCTCCGCCTGAGGATTGCACCTCAGGAGCTGGACAGACCCAGCTCCGAATTCAATTTCGAGGTCAAGGCCACTGACATGCCTTCACTACAGGCAAGTTCCGAATCACGCTTTTTGATGCCACTGTAATGGCACGCTCAATACCAGGCAGTGATACTCTTCCGTGGTATCGGCAGTTCTGGCCGTGGTTCCTCATCGCCTTACCGGCCAGTGTGGTGGTCGCTGGCTTCAGCACGCTGTATATCGCCAATCGCCATGCCGATGACCTGGTGGCCGACGATTACTACAAGGAAGGTCTGGCCATTAACCGCCAGTTGGCCAAGCAGGAGCTGGCGCGGGCCAGGGACATTAGCGCCAGCCTGATTGTCGGCGACAGCGAACTGACAGTAACAACCACCGGGGCTTTGACCGACCCGGCCTTGCGGTTGCGACTGTCGCATCCGATGGAATCAGACCGCGACTTCTATCTCATGCTTGGCCGTCGTACCGATGGCACCTACAGCGCGCCTCTTCCCACGGTTATAGGACCTTATTGGCACTGGACGCTCGACACGGGGGAAAACAGCGACTGGCGACTGGATGGTTCACTGTCACCTGGGGATATCAATCGTGCAGGCGACGGCTGAAGCGCAATCGGGCGACGCTGAAGGGCTGTGCTTCCATTGCGGCGACCCCCTCGCCGGCGAAGATCGCTTCTGTGTCGACATTGGCGGTATCGAAAGACCAATGTGCTGCCCGGGCTGCCAGGCGGTAGCAAGCCTGATCACCGGTAGCGGTATGGCCGGTTTCTACGAACAACGCACGGCCTATAACGAGCGACCCCGCCAACCGGGCGAAAAACCCGCCGAGACATTCGCCATCTATGACGACCCCAAGTTAGCCAGCTTGTTCACGCGCAGGGAGGACAACGGCCACTGGCACACCGCCCTGCTGGTCGGCGGAATGACCTGCGCCGCCTGCACCTGGCTGATTGAACACAGCTTACAGTCCCTGCCAGGTGTCATCTCCGCCAACGTCAACCTGCAGCAGGGCCGCCTCGATGTGCGTTTCGATCGCGACAGCTTACCGACCTCTGCGCTTTTCGCAGCAGTAGCGGACCTGGGTTACGAGGTTCAGCCCTTCGAAGCCAATGCCCGGCGGGAGCAACTTGCCCGGGATTATCGTCAGGACCTGCGCCGCCTGGCAGTCGCCGGTATCGGAATGATGCAAGTTGGTATGTTCGGTATCGCCCTGCACGCCGGCGATCTGCAGGGTATTGCCAGCGAATATCAGGGCTTATTGCGCTGGGTCAGCTTGCTGGTGGCGAGTTTCGTCGTCTACTTTTCTGCCCGCCCATTTTTCGAGTCTGCCTGGCGACATTTGCGCCAGGGCGCCCTGGTGATGGACCTGCCGGTAGCGCTGGCAATAGGCTTGGCCCTGGTTGCCAGTGCCTGGGCCACTATCAGCGGCAGCGGCCAGGTTTATTTCGACTCGGTCGTCATGTTTACCTTTTTGCTGCTACTGGCGCGGTTCATCGAGTTAAGGTCCCGCCGCCGCGACAGTGGGGCCTGGATCGACGCCCAGAGTCACCTGCCGGTAACCGTTACATTGCGACAGCACAATCAATGGGTGCAGGCACCCCGTCATGAAATCCAGCCGGGGGATCGCTTGCTTGTCACCGCTGGCTCGGTGTTTCCTGCCGACGGTGAAGTACTCACGGGTTTCAGCGCAGCGCGTGAAGAAGCCTTCAGCGGCGAATCCCTGCCGCGAGACCTTGTACCGGGAGACAGCGTGTTTGCCGGTACTGTCAATATTGAATCTGCCGTGGAGATCCGCAGCTATGGCAGCTACGCCGACACCCGGCTGGCGGCACTGCAGCGCAGCACCGAATCGGGCCGCCAAAACAAACCGAGGTTGGCGCGACTGGCCGACCGTCTGGCAGCGCGCTTTGTCGCCGCCGTGCTGCTGGTTACAGCGTCGACCGCTGCCATCTGGAGTCAACTCGATCCGGAGCGGGCGCTATGGGTAAGCTTGTCGGTACTGGTTGTCAGTTGCCCCTGCGCACTGGCATTGGCAACGCCGGCAGCACTGGCCAACGCAGCCGCTGCCCTGCGCAACACTGGCATCCTGGTTCACGGCGATAATGCACTGGAAGCACTGGCTCGCACCAGCCACTTGATCTTCGACAAGACCGGTACCCTTACCCATGGCGAACTGTCTATCGCAGACGTTCTGCCACTGGCGCAACAGGACCGGTCTGCGGTTCTGGCACTGGCGGGCAGCCTACAGCAGTACAGCAATCATCCCATTGCGGGAGCCTTCAGTGGTCTGGTCGGTAATCTGCCGGTCAGCGCTGCCGACTATCAGGTCGGCGCCGGTATCAGCGGTACCATCGACGGAGTCAGGTACAGGATCGGCAGCGCTGACTTTTGCCGGAAATTATGCCCCGCGCTAGCTGAGGCGCCGTCGAATGAGGCCTACTGGATCGCCCTGGTCAGCGATGACGCACCCGTGGCCTGGATAGCCCTGCACGATCCGCTGCGGGATTCAGCAACTGCAGTTGTCGCATGGGCACAACAGCAAGGCCTGGTGGTAGAGCTACTGACCGGCGACAGTAGCGGTCAGGGACCGCTGTTGGCGAAAAAACTGGGCATCGTGGAGCTTCGAACAGGCCAGACGCCACAAGACAAGCTGGCCCATGTCGCCGAGTTACAGGCCAACGGCGCGACCGTGACCATGATAGGAGACGGACTCAATGATGCGCCGGTGTTGAGCCAGGCGGACACCTCGATAGCCATGGCCAACGCAGCGGACCTGACCCGTGCCCAAGCCGACCTGGTCATGGTTGATGCTGACCTGGATATCATTCCGACGGCCTTTAGCAAGGCACTGCAATGCCGGCGTATCATGCTGCAGAATTTCACCTGGGCACTGGGCTATAACGCGTGTGCAATACCACTGGCGGCCAGCGGCTTCATTGCACCCTGGGCAGCAGCGGTGGGTATGTCACTGAGTTCACTGCTGGTGGTTGGCAACTCACTGCGTTTAAATAGACAGCCCTGACAGTCCCTTCTGGAGCCCCGTGGAAAGCCTGTATTTTCTTATTCCTATCGCCCTTCTATTTTGCGTTGTCGCGATCAAGCTTCTGCTTTGGGCCATAGACAACGGGCAGTATGACGACCTGGACAAGGAAGCCTGGCGTGTCCTCGTCGACGAAGAAAAGCCCGAGGCCAAAAAGCAGGAAGAGCGGGAAGACCAGACCGGATGAGTGCGGTTGATTACCTCGGAGCCGTTGGTATAGGCCTGGCCGGTGCCGGCCATTGCCTGGGCATGTGTGGTGGTATTGCGGCAGCGCTCAACCTGGGCGGACCGCGCTCCACCGCAGTCACCGTGTCTTACCATCTGGGCAGAATCAGCAGCTATGGATTGCTGGGGGCGTTACTGGGTTTCGCCACCGGCAGCCTTGAGCTGGCCGCCTGGACCATCGGGCTGCGATACCTGGCAGGCATTTTGCTGATCGCGATGGGTCTTTATATTGCCGACTGGTGGCGCGGGCTGACTGCGCTGGAGCGCGCTGGTGCGCGCCTGTGGCGCCCTGTGCAGAGGCTTTCCTCCCGCTGGCTGCCGATACGGAATTGGCGGCAGGGGCTGGCACTGGGCCTGTGCTGGGGCTTGATGCCCTGCGGGCTGATCTACAGCAGCCTGGCCTGGGCCGCCACAGCGCAGGATGCCTTGACCTCGGGTCTGCTGATGCTGTTATTCGGACTGGGTACGCTACCCGCAATGCTCGCCACCAGTCTCGGTGCAGAGCGATTACAGGCAGCGCTGCGACGGCGCGGCTTGAAAATCCTGATAGCCGTGCTGCTCATCGGCTCCGGACTATGGACCATTTATCTCACCGCCAGTCACGGTGACCACCTGACGGCAGGAAACCCCGCACTGGCGCCGGCAGACCAGCACCAGCACCACGCTCACCCTTCCCGGTAATCAACCCCGGGGCGGCAACCCGTGGACCATGGTCAGGAACTTGAGTTCGGTGCCCGCCCTGCGATGCTCAGACAAGGCCTGGTAGTCGGGGTCGTTGTACCACTCGCTGGCCGCTTGTTCGCTGGGAAACTTGAATATCACCATCCGGCCCTCACGCGGGTCGGCGCCCTCGAAAGTCACAGTGTTGTCATCGAAGGTAAAAAACTCTCCGCCGTGGCGTTTAAGGATAGGGAAAAAGCCTTTTTCATAAATCCTGTAGGTGTCGGCATCATGAACCGTGAAGTTGGCAATGACATAGGCGGGTGCATCAGACATGGTTATTCCTTGTACGTGAGTTGCTAATAGAGTGTGCCGCGTCAGTACATCCGGGATATTCGAACACCACGGACCACAACAACCCGTGTGGCCTCAGTGTCGACCGACACCAAGGCCAGTTAATCGAATGGTAAAACACTGACCCAGCGCAACATCATAACGCCATTAAGGGTTACTATTACAGTCCCGGTTTGCTGATGGCGGCAGTCTCTATAGAGCAGGCGACACCAGCATTCACCCTTTGAGCAGGGATACAACGTGACCCAGGAAATCCGCGTACTGACTTACAATATCCATAAAGGCTATTGCAGCGGTAACCGCAGGTTTGTGCTGGAAACCATGCGAGAGCGCATCGCCGAAACCGGGGCCGATCTCGTTTTTCTGCAGGAAATACATGGGACCGCAATCAAGAGTGCGGCAAAAAGAAGAAAATTTTCCTACCCGGAGCAACCGCACTTCGAGTACCTGGCAGATCAGGCCTGGCCGCACTACGCCTACGGCCGCAACGCCATCTACCGCAAGGGTGATCATGGCAATGCCATTTTGAGTATGTTTCCCATCACTGGCTGGGAAAATATCGATGTTTCATTGTTCCCCAGATCAAGCCGCAGCATCCTGCATGGCATCATCGAGCCGCCCGGCCGCAACATTCGCCTGCATACACTGTGCGTGCACCTGGGACTGCTTGAGCAAGAGCGACGAGAGCAGCTCAAAACACTGACCAAGCGAATCGATGCACACGTTCCTCACGACGAACCCCTCATCATTGCCGGGGACTTCAACGACTGGCGACAACGGGCGGAGCGGCACCTGAGCACCGACCTGGAACTCGCAGAACTGTTTGTCACACTGAAGGGACGCCATGCCAGAACCTACCCGGTCTGGGCGCCCGTGTTACCTGTAGACCGTATTTATTATCGTGGCCTGGAGCCACGATCATGCGAGCGGCTGAGTCGCGGGCACTGGCGCGACCTGTCAGATCATGCTGCATTGCTGGGGGTATTCGAGATCTAGCAGGGAGCCTGATGAATGCGCTGCTCCCTGCCCGGGCTCCCCACAAGGCCCACGAAAAGTCCGCGGCTCCGTAACCAAAAGTGGCTGCTGCGCAACTCGACCATTTTTCGCTTCGCGAAAAATTGGGACTCGATCAGTGCTCGCAGAAAGCTCCACTTTTGGTTACTGCGCCAGGCGCGGCCTGATTTTTTCGTAAACCTTGCAGACAGTCCTACCCTAAGCTCTTTATCAATAATGCCTATCAACGCGCAAAGCAGGAAGTCTTCGGGGTGTAAGTATCTAGCTTGGCTAATTGTGTCATCAGGCGACAGGGGGTGTGACGAATCATTGGGGTGCAGCTTAAGATTTTTCCGCTTACGGGAGCTTTCTGCGAG
>CALJFL010000048.1 GCA_938074135.1 uncultured Halieaceae bacterium
GCCCAGGAACTGGCTTTGCCACCGGTGAAGATCCACTGCTCGGTACTTGCCGAAGATGCGATTAAGGCAGCGGTCAAGGACCTGCGCGAGAAGCGGGGCGACAGCTAACAATGGCGATCAGCGTTTCAGAGTCGGCAGCCAAACACGTTGCCTCACAGCTTGCCAGTCGCGGCAAGGGGCTGGGAATTCGCGTTGGTGTGACCACGTCAGGTTGCTCGGGCATGGCCTACGTGCTGGAATTCGTCGATGAATTGGCACCGGAGGACGAGGTGTTTGAAGGCCACGGCGTCAAGGTATTCGTTGACCCTAAAAGCATGGTCTATCTGGACGGTACCGAGCTCGATTTCGTCCGTGAGGGTCTTAACGAGGGGCTTCAGTTTCGTAACCCCAATGTCCAGGGTGAGTGTGGCTGCGGGGAGAGCTTCACCGTATAACCGCGGCGCTGCCTTTCACCCGTCATGCCCTATCCTGATTTCTCCCAGTCCTACTTCGAACTATTTGATCTCCCGCAGGGCTTTAGCGTCGACTCCGGACTGCTCGGTGAGCGCTACAGACAGTTGCAGCGGGAACTCCACCCGGATCGTTTTGCCGGTGGAACGGCCCAGGAGCAACGTCTGGCCGTGCAGTATTCAGGACTGGTCAACCAGGCCTACAACACCCTCAAACAGCCCCTTTCGCGTGCGCTGTATCTGCTGGAACTGGCCGGCTGGACGGCAGAAGAAGTCTCCCGTCAGCAGATCGATGGCGGTTTCCTGATTGAGCAGATGGAGCTGCGGGAAAAGCTGGAGTCGCTACCGGGACTGGTCGACAGGGAGACTGTGCTTGAACATCTGCTGGCTGAACTTGCCGGCGACATCAAAGCCCACCAGAACGAATTTGTGCTGGCCTACGATGCTGCTAACCTGCAGGGCGCGGCCAGTGCCTGCGTCAAAATGCAGTATCTGGGTAAATTATTGATTGAGGCAGAGCAGGTCGAGTCAGACCTGCTGGAAGGTCACTAGGGCAAGGCATGGCATTGTTACAGATTGCAGAACCGGGTCAGTCCCCGCTGCCCCACTCGGTCAAGCGAGCGGTCGGGATCGACCTGGGTACCACCAATTCGCTGGTGGCCACGGTTCGCGGTGGCCGCGCCGCCGTCCTGCCCGACGAAGACGGCGCGGTAATGTTGCCATCGGTGGTCAACTACAGTGACCCCGCCAAGGCCCTGGTAGGGGCGGCTGCCCGTGAGCTGGCGCCTGTCCATCCCGCGGATACACTGGTTTCGGTCAAACGTTTCATGGGTCGAGGCCGTGACGACGCTGCTGAAGATGTCCGCCGTGCGCATTACGAACTGGCGGGCGAGGACGATGGCATGGTCAGCTTCCAGACCCGGTCTGGCCCGGTCAGCCCGGTTCAGGCATCTGCTGAAATCCTGCGCTGCCTGCGCGAGCGTGCAGAAAAAACGCTGGATGCGAGTGTCGAAGGGGCGGTTATTACCGTGCCAGCCTATTTTGATGAGGCTCAGCGGCAGGCGACCAAGGACGCGGCGAGACTGGCTGGGCTGCCGGTACTGCGACTGCTGAACGAACCCACCGCCGCGGCAGTTGCCTACGGCCTTGATTCGGCTGAGGAAGGCGTTATCGCGGTTTACGATCTCGGTGGCGGCACCTTTGATATCTCAATCTTGCGCCTGCATCGCGGAGTATTCGAGGTGCTTGCCACTGGCGGCGATACCGCGCTTGGTGGTGACGACTTTGACGCAGCGGTGGTGAGCTGGATATTGCAGCAACTGGCGGCGACGGCACCTGCAGCGGGCGTCTCCCGGCAGCTGTCAGCACTCGCCCGCGACGTTAAGGAACAGCTGTCCGTCGATGAGTCAGTGACTTTCGAGCTTGCTGACATCGTGGCCGGAGCGACGGCGCTGGAATTGGACCGAGCGACCTTCGAGGGTCTTATCCAGACCCTGGTCAAGCGGACACTACTGGCCTGTCGGCGCTGCCTCAGGGATGCCGGTATTGAGGCCGCGGAGGTCGACAATATCGTGATGGTGGGCGGCTCCACCCGGGTACCATTGGTCAGGGAGGCGGTGGCGGATTTGTTCAACCGGGAACCCCTGCTGAACATCGATCCCGACCAGGTGGTCGCCATTGGCGCTGCACAGCAAGCGGATATTCTCGTGGGCAACCGCGCCGAGGGTGACCTTTTATTGCTGGATGTTATTCCCCTGTCACTGGGGCTGGAGATGATGGGTGGCCTGGTCGAGAAGATTGTGCCTCGCAATACCACGATTCCGGTCGCCAGGGCGCAGGAATTCACGACCTACAAAGACGGCCAGACAGCGCTGGCAGTGCACGTGGTACAGGGTGAGCGCGAGCTGGTAGACGACTGTCGTTCTCTGGCACGCTTCGAATTACGCGGCATTCCCCCGATGGTCGCCGGCGCCGCGCGCATTAAAGTGACGTTTCAGGTTGACGCCGACGGGCTGCTGAATGTGTCCGCGGTAGAGCAAACCACCGGCGCGCAAAGTAGTGTCACCGTGAAGCCTTCCTTTGGCCTTGCCGAGGAAGAGATCGCAGACATGTTGCAATCCTCCTACAGTCACGCCAGTGAGGATATGCTGGCCCGCAAGCTCGCCGAGCAGAGGCTGGATGCACAGCAATTGCTTGAGGGGCTGGATGCAGCACTGCAGGCGGATGGCCAGCAGTTACTTGACGACGGTGAGAGGGCGGCCCTGGCGCAACAGATGGACGCCGTGCGGCAGCAGTTGCGCGACGAGGATATTGATGCCCTTCGCCTGGCCACGGAGTCGCTGGGGCGAGCCAGTGAAACGTTTGCCACCCGGCGGATGGACAGGAGTATTCGCCAGGCTCTGGCGGGGGTCTCCCTGGATGAATTGGATGATGAGGTAGAGAAATAATGACCCGTATTGTGGTGTTGCCTAATGAGACCCTCTGTCCCGAGGGCGCGGTGGTAGAGGCGGAGCCGGGTGAAAGTATTTGTCGCGCCTTGCTGCGTAACGATATAGAAATTGAACACGCCTGCGAGATGTCCTGCGCCTGCACGACCTGTCATGTGATCGTGCGTGAAGGTTATGACTCGATGGAGGAGGCAGATGAGCTCGAGGACGACTACCTTGATATGGCCTGGGGCCTGGAGCCCGATTCCCGCCTCAGTTGTCAGGCTATAGTCGCCGATGAAGACCTGGTGGTAGAGATTCCCCGTTACACGATCAATATGGTTTCCGAGCGTCACTGACCTGATGCGCATCAAACTGTTGGAGGATTAGCACAATGCTTTGGACAGACGTTAACGATATCGCCATTGAACTTAGCGAAGCCCACCCCGACGTGGATCCGCTAGCCCTGAACTTCGTTGATTTACGCAATTGGGTCATGCAACTCGCCGATTTTGACGACGACCCGGAGCGCTGTGGTGAGAAAATCCTCGAGGCAATTCAGGCGGCCTGGATCGAAGAGCTGGAATAAGGCGCATTCGCGCCCTCCGTGAAATTTCCCTATTTCTTAGCCTTTCACCTAACCCTCTGATTTAAAAGGGAAAGAATCTTTCCTGCACCGGTATTAGAGGGTGAAACCAACGGCCAAAGCCCGTATAATTGCGCCGCTTCCGGCATGCATCTCTTTGCGTCTGGCGAAAACGCTGCGCGGTGGGGGTGTGTGCACCTGACCTTTTGTTTTCTGGAGATAGTTTGATGGCTGTAGAGCGTACCCTTTCAATTATCAAGCCCGACGCGGTTGCCAAGAATGTTATTGGCAAGATTTACTCGCGGTTTGAGACCAATGGCCTACAGATAGTGGCCGCTAAAATGTTGCGCCTCAGCGACGACAAGGCTGGCGGATTTTATGCCGAACATAGAGAGCGCCCTTTTTTCCCTGCCCTTATTGAATTCATGACCTCTGGTCCGGTTGTGGTTCAGGTGCTGGAAGGCGAAGGCGCTGTGGCGAAGAATCGTGAGTTGATGGGGGCGACCAACCCACAGGAAGCGGCTGAGGGAACTATCCGGGCCGACTTCGCTGAGTCGATCGATGCCAATGCAGTGCACGGTTCGGATTCAGCTGAATCCGCCGCGCGCGAGATTGCCTATTTCTTCGATGCCAACGAGCTGTGTGAGCGCTCCTGATACCTGCCGCGAATGTCTTCAGTCCTCGCCACCAGCAGTGATAGCCAGCAGGCAAAAGTAAACCTGCTGGGTTTGACGCGCGCGCAAATGGAGCAGTTCTTTCTCGATCAGGGAGAGAAGAAGTTCCGCGCGCAACAGGTGCTGAAGTGGATACATCACCAGGGTGTATGCGATATCGAGGAAATGACGAATCTTGGCAAGGCACTGCGCGAGAAACTACAGCGCATCGCAGAAGTAAGGCCGCCGGAAATTGTCAGCCAGCACGACTCCAACGACGGGACCCGCAAGTGGGCGATCCGTGTCGAAGGTGGCGGCCTCATAGAAACGGTGCTTATTCCCGACGGCAACCGTGCCACCCTGTGTGTTTCGTCCCAGGTGGGCTGCAGCCTCGATTGCAGCTTTTGCAGTACTGGCAAGCAGGGGTTCATGCAAGACCTCAGCGCCGCGGAGATCATTGGCCAGGTGTGGCTCGCGATTGACTCCTACGGCGCATTCCAGTCGGGCAAGGGCCGGGTGGTCACCAATGTTGTGATGATGGGGATGGGTGAGCCGCTACTGAATTTCGATAGCGTGGTCGCTTCCATGGACCTGATGATGGAAGATCTGGCCTACGGAATATCCAAGCGCAAGGTGACTCTCAGTACCTCGGGTGTGGTGCCAGCATTGGATCGGCTGCGTGAAGTTAGCGAAGCGTCACTCGCCGTGTCGCTGCATGCCCCCAATGATGCCCTGCGTGACAAACTGGTACCCATCAACCGTAAGTACCCGATTGCTGCTTTGCTGGAAAGCTGCCGCAAATATATCGATGCCCAGAGCGATAAAAAACGTGTGGTAACGGTCGAGTACACGCTGATGGCGGGGGTGAATGACCAGCCTGAACAAGCCCGTGAACTGGCTGTTCTATTGGCGGATTTCCCCTGCAAGATAAATCTGATTCCATTCAATCCATTTCCCCAATCCGGCTATGAGCGGCCCAGCGGCAATGCCGTTTCGCGGTTCTGGCAAGTTCTGGTCGATGCGGGCTATATTGTTACTGTCCGGACCACCCGCGGCGATGATATCGATGCCGCGTGCGGCCAGTTGGTTGGCCAGGTGGTGGATCGCACGCGTCGCAGTGAGCGCTATCGCGAAGCCAATCTAGCCAAGGGGGTACAGGCGGGGTGAATATTCTGAATATGCACAGGGTTTTTCGGCTGCTGACGGCAGTGGGTGTGTTAGCCGCTTTGACGGCCTGCGTTACGACGACGGAAAGCGTGTTTACCGACGATGCGTCCCCGGAAAAAGCCCAGCAGAAACGCGTAGCGTTGGCCCGTCAGTATATCGGCGAGGGTAACTGGGATGACGCCAAGCGCAACCTCGCCATCGCGGTGGAAATAAATGACAAGAATGCCGAGGTATACGAGGCTTTTGCCCTCGTCTACCAGAGCACCGGTGAGACCGAGCTGGCCGAGGAAAACTTTAAAAAGGCGATCAAACTCGACAAGAATTTTTCCCGTGCCCGCAATAACTACGCGGCCTTCCTGTTCAGCCAGGAGCGGTACAAGGAAGCCGAGGCCGAATTAAACTATGTGGTGAAAGATACGCTGTATCCTGGTCGCCCGCAGGCCTTTGTTAATCTCGGCCTGTGCCGCGTGCAATTGTTCGACCCGCAGGGTGCGGAAGAGGCTTTTGTAAGGGCGCTGGCTATGGACCGGCGCAACCCGATCTCCCTGCTGGAACTTGCCCAGTTGCGTCTGGATGCCAAGGATTATGCGTCGGCAGAGCAGTACTACGCGGGTTATCGCAAAGTGGTCCCCCAACAATCTTCCCGTGCCCTTTGGCTGGGCGTGAGATTGGCCCGGGCCCAGGGTGATCGCGACGCAGAGAGCAGCTACGCCCTGGCTTTGCGCAATCGCTATCCTGACTCCGCGGAATACCAGGCCTACAAACGCACGACTGTTGGTAGCTGACGAGGTGTCGGTGGACAGGGCTGAGCAGCAGCTTGATTTTGTAGCGCTATCGCCCGGAGCGATGTTGCGCGCCGCGCGCGAGGCTCAGCAGATGTCCGATCGTGAAGCAGCCGAGAGGCTCAACTGGTTGCCCAGTTATGTGCCTATGATTGAGCGGGACGATTATCAGTCCCTGCGCAGCCCGGCCTTTGCCCGCGGTTATATTCGCGCTTACGGTAAGCTGCTGCAACTTGACGAAGAAGAGTTGATCGCGGCCTTTGAAGTTCTTACCGATGGTGCCATTGAAGGAGGCAGAGGTAAGCGGGTGATTACCGAGCCCTTGCAACTGCAGCGTACCGGTTGGGGTATTGTGATTGGCCTGTTGGTACTGGGCCTGCTCGTTGCCGGCTTGTGGTGGTGGCAGACCGGCCAGGGCCGTGAGACGGCGGCGCTACAGTCGACGCTGCCCGGGCAGCTTTCGGACAGCCGCGCGCCCTTACTACCGCATAGAGATCTTGAAGGCTAGTTATGAACATAGAGTCACCAATCAAGCGCCGCCACAGCCGCCAGATAATGGTTGGTGACGTGCCGGTGGGTGGTGATGCTCCGATCAGCGTGCAGAGTATGACCAACACCGAAACCTGCGACGTCGCGGCCACGGTTGCCCAGGTGCAGGCGATACATGACGCTGGTGCCGACATTGTTCGTATTTCGGTACCCAGCATGGATGCGGCCGAGGCATTTCGGGAAATCAGGGCCCAGGTGACGGTTCCTCTGGTGGCCGACATTCACTTCGATCATAAAATTGCTCTGAAGGTCGCCGAGTACGGCGTCGATTGCCTGCGGATCAATCCCGGCAATATAGGACGTGACGACAAGGTACGGGAAGTGATTAATAGCGCGCGTGACAAGGGTATTCCGATCCGTATCGGTGTGAATGCAGGCTCACTCAGCAAGGAGCTGCAGCGCAAGTACGGAGAGCCTACCGCCGAGGCGCTGGTGGAATCCGCCATGCACCATGTGGATATTCTGGATAAATTCGACTATCCGGACTTCAAAGTCAGCGTGAAGGCCTCCGAAGTGTTTATGGCGGTAGCCGCCTACCGATTGCTGGCCGAGAAAATCGATCAACCGCTGCATCTTGGAATCACCGAGGCCGGTGGCCTGCGTGGCGGCACAGTGAAGTCGGCCGTGGGGCTGGGTATGTTGTTGATGGACGGCATAGGTGACACCATTCGCATTTCGCTGGCCGCTGATCCGGTGGAAGAGGTCAAGGTTGGTTTCGAGATTCTAAAAAGTCTGAAGTTACGTACCAACGGTATTAACTTTATCGCCTGTCCCAGCTGCTCCCGACAGAACTTTGACGTCATTGGGACGATGAATGTGCTGGAACAACGCCTCGAAGATATTCGTACGCCTATGGATGTCGCGGTGATCGGCTGTATTGTCAATGGCCCAGGCGAGGCCAAGGAAGCCGATGTCGGCCTGACCGGGGCCAGCCCCAGCAATCTCATTTACGTCAATGGTGAGCCCGATCATAAGGTGAGTAATGAGGATTTTGTCGATCATCTTGAACAGGTAATTCGGCAGCGCGCTACGAAACTGGAAGAAGAACGTGCAGCGGCGGATGAACAACTCATCCATAGAGCCCCTGCCTGAAGACTGTACACCCGCGGGAGAATTCGTGAGTAATTTCAGAGCCATTCGGGGAATGAACGACATTCTTCCGGATGAGACACCTTACTGGCAACTGCTGGAGGCCACTGTTGGCGATCTGCTGGCCAGTTATGGCTACGGCGAAATTCGTCTGCCTCTCGTCGAGCAAACAGAATTATTCTCCCGCTCCATTGGCGAAGTCACCGACATCGTCGAGAAGGAAATGTACAGCTTTGCCGATCGCAAGGGCGATAGCCTGAGTCTGCGCCCGGAAGGTACGGCCGGTTGCGTCAGGGCGGTAATTCAGCAGGGCTTGCTCATAGGTAGCCAGCGCTTGTGGTACAGCGGCCCGATGTTCCGTTACGAGCGTCCGCAAAAGGGCAGGCAGCGTCAGTTTCACCAGATCGGTGTCGAGGCCTTTGGTATCGCCACGCCGGACATAGATGCTGAACTCATTCTCATTACTGCCCGTTTATGGCGACAACTGGGCTTGGGTGACAGCGTTGAATTACAGCTCAACTCAATCGGCAGCAGTGAAGCCAGGTCGGCTTATCGAACGGCTCTGGTGGCGTATCTTGAAAGTCACCGTGAGGCTCTGGACGAGGACAGTCAGCGCCGCCTGGACAGTAATCCTCTGCGGATTCTGGACAGCAAAAATGCGGATACCCAGGCACTGCTGGATTCGGCCCCCTCCCTAGCCGATTACCTCGACGAGGAATCCCGCGAGGACTTTGAAAAGCTCTGTGCGTTACTGACCGCGGCGGGTGTGCCGTTTGTGATTAATCCAAGGTTGGTGCGCGGGCTTGATTACTACAACAAGACCGTATTCGAATGGGTTACCAGTCGCCTGGGTGCACAGGGCACTATCTGTGCCGGCGGTCGCTATGATGGTCTGGTAGAGCAGCTCGGCGGCAAGTCCACGCCCGGTGTCGGTTTCGCCATGGGTATGGAGCGGCTGGTGCTGCTGCTCGCTGAATTGGGCCGGCAGGTACCCGCGACTGCGGCTGACGTTTATGTAGTGGCCGTGGGGGACGACGCGGTTGCTACGGCACTGGCCAGCGCGGAGGCGCTGCGCGATGCCATGCCCGGCATACGCCTGGTGCAAAATGTCGGCGGTGGCAGTTTCAAAAGTCAGATGAAGAAAGCGGATAAAAGCGGCGCCAGTGTCGCTCTTATCTGGGGTGAGGACGAGGTCGCAGCCGGCCGCGTGACAATGAAAACACTACGCGGGCAGAGCGAACAGCATTCGCTACCCGTCGAAGAACTGACCGGGGCTTTGCAAGTGGCGCTGGTCGATAACAGTTAATGTAGCAAGGAACAGAGAAACGTGGATACATACCGCACAGAAGAAGAACAGGTCGAGGCTCTAAAGCGCTGGTGGGAGGAGAACGGCCGATCAACGATCGCCGCAATTGTACTGGCGGTGGTGGCCGGATTTGGCTGGCAGGGTTGGAAGAACTACGACCAGGACCAGCAGCAGGCCGCGTCGGATAGTTATCAGTCTCTATTGCAGGCAATGAGTGGAGCGCAGCAGGGTGAGATTGAGGAGTCTGTAGCCGTGGAGCTTGCGGACCAACTCAAGCAGGCCCATGTTGGCAGCACGTATGCCCAGTTTGCCGCGCTTCATCTGGCGCGCATGGCGGTGGAAAACGGTGACCTGCCCAAGGCTGAAGCTGAGTTGCGTTGGGTTCTGGCGAAGGCCGGAAAGGGGACTGATATAGCGCAAGTGACAGAGCTGCGCCTGGCCCGGGTGTTGGCAGCTCGTGGCGATACCGAGCAGGCACTGGCGATACTCGAAGCTGCCTCAGATAACCCTTACCAGGCTTCCTATGAATCCGCGCGCGGCGATATATTGCTGGGCCTGGGGCGGGAAGTCGAGGCACGCGAAGCGTATACGCGAGCCCTTAACCTGGCGACGGCTGAGTCCACCCAGCCCAACCTGGCGATGCTTGAGCAGAAGTTGCAAAGCCTGAACCCTGTTCCAGAAAGAGTCCTGGAAACACCAGCTAGTGCGGCGCCTGTCGCTACTGAATCTGGCACCACAGAGGCGCCGGTAACCCCGGCACAGGAGGGCTAGATCATGGCTACAACGGTTCGCGCGGTTCTTATTCTATTCATGCTTTTGAGTCTTGGCGCCTGTAGCACGGTAAAGGGTTGGTTCGCCGATGACGACGACGACGCGACGGCACCGGCAGAGTTGGTCAAGTTCGAAGAGACGGTAAAAATCAAAAAGCTCTGGTCTACCGGGGTAGGTGATGGACAGGGCAAGGGCCTGTACAAGCTGCAGCCTGTGATGACAGCAACCACTATCTACGCAGCGTCGGCAGAGGGCGAGGTTAAGGCAGTGGAGCGCACCCGTGGCAAAAAGCTGTGGGATACCGACCTGGAAGTCGGCTTGTCTGGCGGAGTGGGCCACTACGAGGACTCTCTGTTCCTGGGTAGCAGCGATGGCTCGGTTATGCGCCTCGATGCCAACAGCGGTGCAGTTGTATGGAGTACAAAGCTGACCGGTGAGATATTGGCGCCACCGCAGGGAGACGGCAGGGTCGTGGTAGCGCAGTCTTACGACGGTAAACTACAGGGCCTGGATTTCGACAGCGGAGAAAAGCTCTGGACCTACGACAGTAATGTACCGGTGCTGACTATTCGGGGTACCGGCACGCCGATATTACGCAATAACGTGGTATACGCCGGTTTTGCCAATGGCCGTGTACTGGCGTTTAGTGCCAGAACCGGTGCTACCCTCTGGGAAGCCCGGGTGGCCATTTCCCAGGGGCGTTCGGAAATCGAGCGGATAGTGGACATTGATGGCGCCATGGCCCTTGAGGGAAATGAGTTGTACGCGGCCAGCTATCAGGGTCGTGTCGTGGCTATCGATGCGACCAATGGCCGTAAGGTGTGGCAGCGCAATGTATCGTCGTTCTCAGGGGTCAGCCAGGGCTTTGGTAATGTCTACGTCACGGACGAAGACGGTACCGTCACCGCTTATCTGCGTAATGGTCAGGGCCTTCGCTGGCAGCAGGATGCGCTGGCCTACAGGGAGTTATCTCGTCCCACGCCCGTGAGTAGCTATGTGGCCGTCGCCGATCTGGAGGGTTACATTCATTTGATGTCGCAGGTGGACGGTGAGTTTGCCGGTCGGGTGAAGGCCGATGGCAAGGGCGCGCGCGCCGATATGCTGGCCGATGGCAATATACTCTACGTGTATGGCAATAGCGGCAAGCTGATCGCCTATGAGATAACCCCCAGGAACTAGGTCACCGACATGATTCCTGTTATCGCCCTCGTCGGTCGTCCCAACGTGGGCAAATCGACGCTGTTTAACCAGCTCACGCGCAGCCGTGACGCGCTGGTTGCCGACTATGCCGGTCTCACCCGGGACCGTAAGTATGGCGAGGTTCGGCTTGGTGACAGGCCCTGTGTGGTGATTGATACGGGCGGAATCAGCGGCGATGAAGACGGCATTGATTCGCAGATGGCGGGTCAGTCGCTGATGGCGATTGAGGAAGCCGACGCTGTCTTGATGATGGTAGATGCTCGTGATGGCCTCAACCCGACAGATGAGGCGCTGGCCAAACATCTGCGCCAGCACAACAAGGTGTTTCACCTGGTCGTCAACAAGATCGATGGTATTAATGAAGACCTGGCCCAGGGTGATTTTTATGCTCTGGGTGTTGAGTCCATGTTTGCCATTGCCGCCTCGCACGGTCGCGGTGTGCGCCACATGATCGATGCCATACTGGACTCTTTCCCGGAGCCCGAGGCAAGAGCAGAGCCACAGTTCCCGGACAGTACCCGGGTAGCCGTTGTTGGCCGGCCTAATGTTGGTAAGTCGACGCTGGTCAATCGGTTGCTGGGAGAGGAGCGGGTCGTGGTCTACGATCAGCCCGGAACGACCCGCGACAGCATCTACATTGATTTCGAGCGCGGCGAAGCAAAGTACACGCTGATTGATACGGCCGGTGTACGTCGTCGCAAGAATGTCCGTGAGACAGTCGAGAAGTTTTCTATCGTCAAAACCCTGAAGGCTATCGACGACGCCCATGTGGTAGTGCTGGTGATGGATGCTCACGAGGGCCTGGTTGACCAGGATATGCATCTGCTGGGTCATTGTATCGATGCGGGGCGCGGCCTGGTGCTGGCGGTCAACAAGTGGGATGGGGTTGAGAGCGACCAGCGCGACCGCATCAAGTCCGAGCTGCAACGACGCTTGCAGTTTGCCGACTATGCAGATACTCACTTTATTTCGGCACTGCATGGCACCGGCGTCGGGCATCTGTACAAATCGATCGACGCGGCTTACCAGTCGGCCACACGCAAACTCAATACCAATATGCTGACGCGTATTTTGGAAGGGGCGGTGTTTGACCATCCGCCGCCGATGATCAATGGTCGCCGCATCAAGCTTCGCTATGCTCATGCCGGCGGCCAGAACCCCCCGCTGATTGTCCTGCACGGTACCCAGACAGGCAAAGTGCCAACCAGTTACCAACGCTATCTCGAGAAAACGTTCAGGCGAGAACTGAAATTGGTGGGTACCCCGGTACGCATAGAGTTCCGCACCGGTGACAACCCTTACGCAGACAAGCGCAACAAGTTGACCCAACGGCAAGTCTCACGCAAGCGCCGGATGATGGCCCACGTTAAGAAGAGCAAGAAGAGCCAAAAACGCAAGGATCGCTAGCTGTGCCAGCACTATCGCACGCCCACCCAGACCTGGACTCCCGTGAGCAGATAGAGCACTTCGTTGACCTGTTCTATCAGCGGATGCTGAGCGATGAGATTCTGGCCCCTATTTTTGTCGACGTGGCCGAGATCGATTTGGCAGTGCACCTGCCACACATCAAGGATTACTGGTGCAAGCTTTTACTGGGCGAGCAATCCTATCGTCGGCACACGATGAATATTCACCGCCAGCTGCATGGCAAACGAACCCTTGAGGCGTCGGATTTCGACCGTTGGTTAGACACATTTGTCTCTACCATCGACGACAACTTTTGCGGTGAAAAGGCCGATCGCGCCAAGCGTGTGGCTGGCTCTATTGCCGAAAACATGCAGAAAAGCCTTCAAGGTGGCGCTTAGTCATCACCTAACCTACTGTAATTATTAGATAAAAATATCGGAATAATTTTTTGTTGCCTGTTTTGGATTAGGTGTTATAGTTATGTATAACACCATATCATAGAGGTGAAGAAAATGGTTCTGAAAGACCGCAGGGTGCGTCTGTACCGAGCTGATGATCTTATGTTGATTTACGCAGCGCTGTTTCTGGTCTGTGCCGTCATTAGCGCACTGGGCGGTGGCTGGCTGGGCGTAGCCTGCTTTGTGCCGGTTGCCGTCATTATTGAACTGACGCAGAGCTGGGGTAAGTTGTCTGACCAGCCGGAGTCCGGTCGGTGACGGGCCGGGCGCTGCGAGGCGCACTACTGTTGCTTCTGGCTTTGCCGGTGCTCTCCAGCACGGCCGCGGAAATGCGTCGGGTGGAGGGGTTGGAGTTCGACAATATTCTCGTCTACGGCTCTGTCGAAGTGGAAGTCAGCCAGGGCGATGCGGTGCTTCTGCAATTGCGAGGCGACGAGGCGTCGCTGGCCAAACAGCCCTTTTTTATTGACGACCGTAGAACGCTGGTGCTTGGTCGTACCGCCGATAGCAGTTCTGACAGATTCTCTGATGTACGGTATCGCCTGACCGTGGTTGAGCTGAACCATATTGAGTTAGTTGGTTCTGGTGAAGTCTACCTGAAGCCGGCTGTCGTCGAAAAATTCTACGGTGCAGTGGAAGGGTCGGGCGACCTGCGAATTTTCGACCTCCAGGGGGAGGATATTACGCTACAGGTTAGCGGTTCAGGCGATATCGAGGTAGCCGTGATCAAATCGAAGGCACTGCAAATGATCGTCTCTGGCTCGGGTGACATTGCGATCGGTGAGATGAACACGAGGGATGCCGAGGTATCTCTCAATGGCTCCGGTGATATCGCGGTGGAGACCGGCAGTGCCGACCAGCTTCTTGTTCATATCGTCGGTTCGGGTGATGTCGACATGCAGGAAGTCGCTGCCCGCGACGTGGAAATCAATGTGGTTGGATCAGGGACCGCCCAAATCGGAACCACCGAGGAGCTGGAAGTGATGGTCATGGGCAGTGGTGACGTCTACTACGGCGGTACGCCGGAAGTCAGTGAATCCGTCCTGGGCTCCGGCGGGATTCAGCGTCGCGAATGATGACGCTGGAGTCAGCATTGTGACTGTCGAATGGAACGACAATCAGCCGATTTATCGGCAGTTACGGGATATGGTCGTGGATAGAATAATGGATGGCAGCTTTTCAGAGGGCGAGGCCGTGCCCTCGGTCAGGCAGGTCGCTGCGGATTATCAGATCAATCATCTCACCGTGGGTAAAGCCTACCAGGAACTGGTGGAGGTGGGTCTGCTGGAGAAGCGCCGTGGCCTGGGTATGTTTGTGACCGCAGGTGCCCGCGGCTCGCTGACCAACAATGAGCAGCAGCGCTTCATGGATGAAGAAGTTCCAGCCTTTGCCCAACGTATCCAGCGTCTTGGGCTCGATATGAACGACATCGTGGCGCAGTTACGCGCCAGTAGGGGGAAAGACCATTGAGTGAAATAGTTCGTGCCGCAGGCCTGAGCCGAAAGTTCGGTGACATACAGGCGATTGACAGCGTTGACCTGTCGGTAGCCAGCGGTAGCATAATCGGCCTGATTGGCCCAAATGGTGCGGGTAAAACTACCCTGCTGCGGGCGCTGTTGGGGTTGTCCGATTGTAGCGGCGATGTAGACGTACTGGGCCTGGACCCTCGGCGACAGCGGGCCAGTTTGATGGAGCAGGTCTGTTTTATTGCGGACACCGCTGTCTTGCCCGGTTGGATGCGAGTCGATCAGTTACTGGATTATGTCACGGGTACCCACCCTAGGTTTCAGCGCGCCCAGGCGGAGGATTTTCTGCGTACCACGGATGTGGGGATGAACCGGCGGGTCCGCGATTTGTCGAAGGGCATGACGGTACAGTTGCATCTCGCCCTGGTGATGGCTATCGATGCCAAGTTGCTCATCCTCGACGAACCGACCCTGGGGCTGGATATCCTTTTCCGAAAGCGGTTTTTCGAGCAACTGCTGAACGACTATTTCGACGGCGAGCGCACGATTATTATTTCCACCCACCAGGTGGAAGAGGTTCAAAATATATTGACGGAAGTCCTTTTCATGGACCGTGGCAAGATGATTCTGCAAAAGACAATACCCGCGCTGGAAGAGGAATTCGTTGAGGTGCATGCCGTGGGCGAGGCAGCAAGCAAGGCGGAGGCTATTCCGTATGTCGGCAAGCGCAGCATTCTGGGGGGCAAAGCCTATATCTTCGAAGGTATTGATCGGGAGGTGCTGGCGCCGCTGGGTGAAATGCGTACCCCGTCGGTATCTGATCTTTTTGTTGCCAAGGTAGGGGGGGAGCACAACCATGGCTGAAGCGCCGTCTAAAAAGCTGTTTACGCTGGTGCAAAGGGAGTTGCAGGAGTACAAAAACTCACTGTGCTGGACGCCTGTTGTTATCGCCTGCCTGTTGACGCTGGTTATGCTTGGTAGTGTGCTGTTGGCAAATCGCATCAGTGTCATGGGTGATGCGGTACTGCAGGTGATACTGCAGGAGCAATCAGCCAGTGGCATGAATATTACAATCCATATCGATAGCGATGATGACACCGGCGATACGCTGGAATACACCGTGGAAGAGGAGATGGGCGATACTGATGATTGGGATTTTGACCGCGAGTGGACGTTCAGTCCGCGCGGTAGCCCCGATCTCGCCGATGAGCTTGATGAGAAGCTCGAAAGCCTCAATCCATTGCTGAACGTGGTGCATATTCTGTTACTTCTGGTCCTGATATTTGTCACCGCCAATTATCTTCTCGGTGCTCTGTACACCGATCGCAAAGATCGCAGCATCCTGTTCTGGCGCTCGATGCCAGTATCGGAGTGGGAAGAAGTGCTGAGCAAGTTTGCCGTGGCCCTGTTGGTTGCACCGACGATTTATATCGCGGTTAGCGTGCTGACCCAGTTTGTCGTCGTCCTGCTGTCCATGTTGTTGGTCTGGCGCATGGACATGGATCCCTACCAGCTGGTCCTTGGCAATATCGACTTTGGGCGACTGCTGTTTGATCAGGTTGGCGGCTGGATACTGACTGCTCTATTAATTGCGCCAGCGTGCGCCTGGTTACTGCTGGCGTCGGCGGCAGCCCGCCGTTCACCCTTTATGCTGGCGGTGGGTCCGGTGATCGGCCTTATTGTAATTGAGCAGATTTTTCTCGGTACCGGCTATATAGCCGGGGCTATCAGTCTTCATGTGCCCAGTCTAAGTGAGACCGCGCCAGTGGGGTTTTACGTCAATGGCCCTGACTGGAGCACTGTCAGTGGGATCAGTATTGTCGCCGGTCTGGTGTTTTGCGCGGTTTTGCTGTGGTTTACTGTCCTCCTGCGCAAGTACCGCTGGGAGATATGATCATCGAATTTGATAGTGACCGAAAAAGCATTGTTGTTCACAAAATACAGCGTTATTTCGAGGACGAACTGCAGCAGGAGATAGGGCAGTTTGACGCTGAGTTCCTGTTGGATTTCTTCGCCCGGGAGATTGGTCCCCAGTTCTATAATCAGGGGCTGCAGGATGCACAGGCTGTCTTGTCAGCGCGCATCGATGATCTTCAGGACGCCATTAGTGAAATAGAGAAACCTCCCCCCTCGTGAGACGCGATTCAGCTTTTTCACAGCCACTGTTCCGCCGTTATTTTCCCTCCAGTTGCCTGTCTACCCTCGGCAGCTGGATCGTGCGCTTCCTGTTGGGTTGGAGCGCCTGGGAACTGACTCACTCGGCTTTATGGGTTGGTGTGGTGGCAGGGCTTATGTTACTGCCTACCTTTGTACTGTCCCCGGTTTTCGGCATTGTTGCCGATCGCATAAATCCCCGTAACGGATTGTTGGTAACTGTTGGTTTGTATGGCTTGATTGCCTTGCTGGCAGGCATCGCCAACACCGGCGGACAGTTCTCCTTGCCCTGGTTGCTGGTTCTGGCAACGGTTTTGGGGGCAGCAACGTCGGCCCATACACCGATTCGTCTGGCCCTGGTGCCGCGATTGGTTCCACGGGAGGCTTTGCCCAGTGCTATAGGAATATCGGCGATTATTTTCAATACCTCGCGCATCCTAGGCCCGGCGGTAGGCGCCTGGTTACTGGCCAATTACTCGCTGTCCGTAGCCTTTTATACAGCCACCCTATTTTTTGCGGGAACTATAGTGCTTTTGCTGAGCCTTCGGGTAGAGCCGCGACCGCTTCGGTTGAGCAGCTTATCCCTGTTGCAGCAGTTCGGAGAGGGTTTGGTCTACGTACGGACACATCGTGCGATCAAACTGATACTCGGCTACACGCTCATCAACGGTCTGCTGGGCAGGACTACGCTGGAATTATTGCCGGCACTGTCGGGTCAACTGCTGGCGGGTGACTCCGCGACCCTGGCCACCCTGACAGCCGCTGCCGGTGTCGGCTCGATTATGGGGGGGCTGGTGGTCAGTCGCCAGACCAGCGGTGAAATCCGGCTGTTGAGTCTTGTTACATTTTGTCTGGTGATAGGAGCCGGCGCCATGCTGACAGTCCACTGGTTACAGGGGCTGACTGCTTTCAGCCTGCTGGTCATGGCGCTCAGTATGATTACCACCATAGTCGGCACAGGCACCCAGGCGTTGGCCCAGTTGATGGTTGATGAAGACTACAGGGGTAGGGTGTTGAGCCTGTGGACAGTGCTGGCTATGGGCGCGCCGGCCATTGGTGCGTTGATCATGGGTGGTTTGGCTGATCTGCTGAGATTTCCGCCGGTATTTACGGGCTTCGCTTTGCTGGCGTTGTTAGCGGTCGCAGTACTGTTTCGTAAACGCGACTGGCTGTTGCAGCATGAGTCGCCATCTCAAAGCGTGGCCTGCCAGTAGCCTACGTCTAACCACTTGCCAAACTTGCATCCCACTTCCTCCAGATGCGCTACTTTTTCCATGCCCATTTTTTCGTGGAGCGCAACGCTGGCGACATTCGGCAGGGTGATGCCACCAATCACGATGTGGATGGAGCGTTCTCTCAACGCCTCGAACAGGGCGTTGTAGAGACGGGTACCAGCGCCCTGTCCTGTGCCGGCAGGTGCGAGGTACACCGTGACTTCGGCGGTATAACGGTAGGCGCTGCGGTCTCGAAATTTGCCGGCATAGGCGTAGCCGATAACAACGCCCTGAACTTCTGCCACCAGCCAGGGTAGTCCAATCGCGTTGATATCCTGTAGCCGTTTGTCGATATCACCGGCTGTGAGCAGCACCTCTTCAAATGTGACGACGGTGTGCTCTATATAATGGTTGTAGATCTCACAGATGGCCGCCGCGTCCGCGGTCTCGGCGGGCCTGATAAGGAGAGTCGACAAAGTATTCCTGCCTGCTATTCCATCTCGCCGGAGGCCACGCGCTTCTCGTAGATTTTTTCCAGTTTGTACAGATCTTGCTGCAACTCGAAGAATCCGTGCCAGTGCGCATAGTCCGGCGCGCCCATCATTGCGCCTTGGCGAGCGCGTCGGCCCTCATGGTGCCAGAGATGGTAATAGGTGATCTGGAATTCATCTGCCCAGGGGTTTTTACCCAACAGGTTTTTTGCTCGTAGTGCCTCCAGCATCTCGGTTGCAGGTTCGTAGTAAGCGACGTTGTATAGTTTGACCGCCTTGTCGCCCTGCGCGAAAAATCCATCGGTATGCAGTGTGCTGTGGCAGTTGTTACATACCGATTTCATTTTCTCTCTGCCGGCTGGCCCGTCGCCCAGTAACGGGCTTAGTACATCGTCCGATCCCCTGACTTTTGACTCCTTGTCCCACAGGTTCCAATACAGGCGCTCACTCACATTGTGTGTTACCGACAATTCACCGATACCACTCATGTGGCATGTGCTGCAGGTGGGCGCGCGGTAATCTCCCGGCTCCCAGGCGTCGGGGGCGGTGTCCCACTCCCAGTCGTCACCACCGGTGTTGTAAAGGTGGCCGTGTTTGGAGTTGTTGTAGATTTCTATATTGGGATGATCCGGGCCCAGGTGACAGGACGCGCAGGCCTCGGGCTTGCGTGATTCCGCTATGCTGAACGTGTGGCGGCTGTGGCAGGCGGTACAGCTGCCAGTCGCACCATCTGGATAGATGTTACCCATACCATTGTTAGGCCACGTTTCCGGTGTTGGCCTGTTGTTGGCGTCTAACTCAATTTTGGTGCCATGACACTGCATGCAACCGGTTTCGCTTGGCGCATCCTGAAATTCAGGATGGTTGCGACCTTCGTGAATATTGGTCAGTGCGTGCAGGTTGTCCTTCGGAATAATCTGGTGGTAGGCGCGAAAGTGCCCGGACTGGTTAAACTGGGCGACGGCGGCGGTATGGCAGTTGCCACAGACCGCGGGTGACACCAGTACTGACACATAGATGTCTGTACCGTTGAGCGATTCGTGCTGAGTAGCCATCGGTGAGTCTGCCGGTACCTGATGACAATCAATACACGAGACGCCGACGTGGGCATGACGACTGTTTTTCCAGTCGGCGATTTGTCCTGGCGACACGTTCTTGTGGCAGTCGATGCAGCCCTTGCCGGCTTCAGACAGGCGTCGGTCAATCTGCAGGGTTTTGACCTGGGCCAGGCTGCCCGGTGAAGTAGAGCCCTCGGCCTGCACCAGGGGCGATAGCAAGCAAAACAGTATTGTGCCTATTAGCAGTCTCATTCTTTTAGTTCCCAGCCCATGGCTTGCAGGTGATTTCCCAGTTGGTCGTGTCCTACGTGTTTGTGGCAGGACACGCACTTGAATTCGTCAGGGTTGGCAAAGTAATCCCGGTGCGGCAAAAAGGCCTTGGTGTTGGCCAGGGATCTGCTTTCGAGTTTCTTGTGGCAGGACAGGCAGGCAGAGTCGTAGACGTAGCGCTCGCGTTTTTCGCGGTGCCCGTGCCAGTCGATATCGTAGGGATCCTTGATTAATTCCATGGTTGGATCAACCACACCGTGAATGCCTTTCACCCACAGGTAGTGCAGCGAATTGTCGTGGGGTATATGGCACTGGCTACAGCTGGCAGTCCATCCTGTGGGATTGTTGCCGCCATGCAGGGAGTCTCGGTAAGAGCTGCCGATGGGTTCATGAGAGTGACATCCCGAACAGAATTCGTCGTCGCTGGTGAGGTGTATCCCGGTGTCGACGATGGCCCAGCTTGCCGCCACGGCAATACCCAGTGCGGCAGCGATGAGGCCAAATTTGAACAGCGTTTTCAGCATTTATGATAGCTCTTGATTATTATCTGTTCGCCTGCCGGTTTGTCCGCTACCACCGCTTTCTTGTCCGCGATTCGCCGATTGTCGTTGATTCCACGCGAAGTCATAGCGCGGGTGGCTGTTTCTACGCCTCTTTGCCTGTTTAACGATCTACATCAATAATAGTCCATGACCAGATTCGCACAATAGGTAGTTATGGGAACAGATATCGACAAGACCACCTTTGACGAAGCCGAGTACACCGACTTCAGTGCGAGGCTGGCAGATAATCTGGCGGGCCTGAAGACGCTGCTGGCAAGGCCAGGCTTTGGTGAAGCGGCGGGTTCGGTAGGCGCAGAGCTGGAAATCTATATCGTGGATGGCCAGGGCAGGCCTCTGCACCGCAACGAGGAAATCCTCGCCATTGCCAACGACCCGCAGCTAACACTGGAGCTGAATCGCTATAATCTCGAATACAACTTGTTGCCGTACAGGCTTGGCGAGCGGCCGTTTGAGTGTACGGAGCGGGAGATCCTCGAGAAACTTGCGACCGCCGGTGAGCTGGCGGCTTCATTTGACGGGCGGGTAGTGGCCACCGGGATACTGCCAACCCTGACAAAGGATGATTTTGGCCGCCATAGCATGACTAATCGCAAACGCTACCAGGCGCTGGTCAGGCAACTTGTGCAACGGCGGGGGGGCGACTTCAATATTGATATCAATGGTGTCGAGCCACTGCGTCTGGCGATGGCGGATATCACCCTGGAGGGCGCCAATACCTCATTCCAGGTGCATTACCGGGTCAATCCCCAAGACTATGCCGATACTTTCAATGCTTTTCAGTTGATGACGCCGGTGGCTCTCGCGCTGGCCGCCAATTCCCCAACCTTGTTTGGACACCAGCTCTGGCAAGAGACCCGCATTCCGCTGTTCAAGCAGTCCATCGACACTCGCCACACTGACCGCTACAGCTGGCATGAGCCGGCACGGGTAAATTTTGGTAACGGTTGGGTGCGGCGTGGGGCGTGGGAGTTGTTTGCCGAGGCCGCACGTTTGTACCCGCCCCTGCTGCCACTGTGTAGCGCCGAGAGCGCTGAGCAGCAATTTGCCCGTGGACAAATACCCGGTCTGGACGAACTGCGCCTGCACCAGAGTACTGTCTGGTTGTGGAATCGACCGATCTATGATGATGCAGACGGTGGCCACCTGCGGATCGAAATGCGTGCGTTGCCGGCTGGTCCCACGGCACTGGACATGGTCGCTAATGCCGCGTTTCTGATCGGTCTGGCGGAGGGAGTTCGGCCGCAGATATATGAACTTATGCCGGGGCTGCCATTCTCCATGGCCGAGTACAACTTCTACCGGGCGGCGCAGCATGGTCTGCAGGCGAAACTGCTGTGGCCCAGCCTCGAGCAGAGCGGGTGCGCTGAGCAAACTGTGACTACACTGGTAGAAGCGTTGTTGCCGTTGGCCAGGGATGGTCTGCTATCTATCGGCATCAGTGCGCAGGAAGCCAGCCGTTACCTTGGCGTTATCGAGGCGCGGTTGACGGTTGGACGCAATGGGGCTGACTGGCAGTTGGCTACGCTGGCGCAGCTGGAGAATAAGCTGTCACGGCGCGAGGCCCTGCAGGCGATGTTGGAGAAATACATGGTGCACAGCGCTGAAAACAGACCTGTCGCAGAGTGGCCGCTATGAGGCGGGTGCGCTTCCTGCGCAACCCGTTGGCGACCCAGATCGGTAACAACGTCGACGAGTTTCTTGACTATCTGGCCGGTCCGGCCTGCCTGTTTCTCGACGGTGATGACAGTGGTCGTACGCGAGCCTACGTTACGCTCTTGCACGGCAATGAGCCTTCCGGGCTCATGGCCCTGTTCCGCTGGTTGAAATCGGGCCAGCGGCCGGCGGTGAATGTTGTCTGTATCGTTGCCTCGGTTACCGCCGCGGCGACGTCGCCACGCTTCAGTCATCGCATGCTGCCCGGTGTTCGAGACCTCAATCGCTGTTTTCGTCCGCCCTTTGCGGATGAGCAGGGCAAGCTGGCAGAAGAAATTCTCGAGATTCTGCGCCTGCATCACCCGGAGGCCGTCGTCGATATGCACAATACCTCCGGGTCGGGTCCGGCCTTTGGTGTCTGCACGCACATGGATCGCCAGCACGATGCCCTGGTGTCCATTTTCACCCAGCGCCTCATAGTGTCGAACCTGGGGCTCGGCGCGCTGATGGACATCAGTGAACACGCCTATCCCACCGTGACCATTGAGGTAGGCGGGCGGCAGGACGAAGAGGCCCACGAGCTTGCTTACGAGGGCCTTTGTCGCTACTTCACCGGCGCCACGGTGCTCGACCAGGGGGAGACCGACTGGGGTCTGGAGCTTCTGCATGACCCTCTGCGGCTGGAACTTAACCCCGGTGTCACACTCACTTATGCCGAACAGCCGTGCAGTGACCACGATGTCACCTTGTTGCCCGATATTGAGCACCACAACTTCGGTACCGTTGCTCCCGATACCCACCTCGGTTGGGTCGCTGGCGACCCCAAGCGGCTGTTTGCAGCACTGGATGCCGGTGGTCGTTGTGCTGTCTCACGACTGTTGAAGGTCGAGGAGGGCAGCTTGTATCCCGCCCAGCCTCTCAAGCTTTTCATGATCACCACCAATGCGCTGATCGCCCATAGCGATTGCCTGTTCTATGCCGTGGCCGATGACGGCAAGGCTATCGGCAGCTAATGGTCGCTCAATAGGCGTCGTCGGCGCTGCCCTTGTGCCACTGGCCGTCGCGTTGGTACAGCCCCAGTTTCCCGGCACAAAGGGCTTCGGCATCACCTCCTCCCACCATGGCTCCGCCCATACCGGCAGCCGCTGTCATTGAGGCCTCCTGGCGTAGGCATTTCTTCATCAGCTTGTCGTTTTCTGCCTGTTGTTGTTCCGGGGTCGGGGTTGAGCGACTGGCCTGATAAGGGCCGCTCCAGTACCAGTAAGCGGCTGCACCTAGAAGAAGTATTGCGATAAGTTTGCCCATGTGTGCGGACCTGTTGTTGGCTACGCTGCAAGTGTAGACCACAGGTCGTCGCACACCTGTCGCTTATTCATACATGTTAAATGTGAGTGGTCGGAATTGACCACTTTTCTTCGCTTTTGGGGGTTGCAATTCGATTTCAAAGCACTGAGTATATATACAGTAGTTTTACTGTATGACGGCAGCACAAAAAACAAAACATTTGTTGCTGCGAGCTAAATTATCTACATAACGGGGCAAACGGAGAGTCACATGGACGCTAATAAAGGAAAGGCACTGGAAGCAGCACTGACCCAGATCGAGCGACAGTTCGGCAAGGGTACGGTAATGCGTATGGGTGATCGTGAGCACGTGGCGATGCCCGCTATCTCAACCGGCTCTCTGGGACTGGATATTGCTCTGGGTATAGGCGGCTTGCCCAAAGGCCGGATCTGCGAGATCTACGGCCCGGAGTCTTCCGGCAAGACCACGCTGACTCTGCAGGTTATTGCAGAGGCTCAAAAAGAAGGTGGAACAGCGGCGTTTATCGACGCGGAGCACGCCCTGGATCCCCAGTACGCAGAAAAGCTGGGTGTTCAGATGGATGAACTGATCATGTCCCAGCCCGATACTGGCGAACAGGCACTGGAAGTGGCTGAGATGCTGGTGCGGTCCGGCGCCGTCGATGTGCTGGTGATCGATTCTGTCGCCGCGTTGACGCCCAAGGCGGAAATAGAAGGCGACATGGGTGATTCCCACGTTGGTCTGCAGGCGCGATTGCTGAGTCAGGCCATGCGTAAGCTCACCGGCGCGATCAAACAGACCAATTGTCTGGTCATCTTCATTAACCAGATCCGTATGAAGATCGGCGTTATGTTTGGTTCTCCGGAAACGACGACTGGTGGTAATGCGCTCAAGTTCTACTCCTCGGTTCGACTGGATATCCGTCGCATTGGCGCGGTCAAGGATGGCGATGAGGTGGTGGGTAATGAAACCCGGGTGAAGGTGGTGAAGAACAAGGTCTCCCCACCGTTCAAACAGGCTGAATTCCAGATTATGTATGGCAAGGGTATCTACCATATGGGCGAGGTCGTCGACTGGGGTGTGAAGTTGAACCTGATCGATAAGTCGGGCGCCTGGTATGCCTACAAGGGTGACAAGATCGGGCAGGGCAAGGCCAATGCGTCCAAATTCCTTGAAGATAATCCTGCCGTGGCCAACGAAATCGAAACCGCTATTCGTGCACAAATGCTGGTCACCGGTGCGCCCGAAGCGAAGGAAGAGTCAGAAGAGGAGACTGATGGCGCGGATCTCACCGCTGAGTAGGCATGACACTGCTCCGGTGAATGATGTGCAAGGGAAATGCTTCATTTGATGACCCTTCCAGTCTTTTACCCCTGTGGCGCCGGGAACCCACTGTTCCCCCACTGTTACCCGGCGCCTTTTTTATTGCTCGCCTTTGCAAATGCCTGACGCGCTTGAGCAGAAGCCGCGTCTTGTGGCGGACCCCGACCAGATTAATCCTGCCCAGATTCGACTGGCGGCGATGAATCTTTTGAGTCGCCGCGAGCACTCTCTGCGCGAACTCACTGTGAAGCTCAATCGTAGATTCCCCGACGAGGCACTGGTGGCGGCCGAGCTGCAGCGCCTGGTCGAAGAAAATTTACAAAGCGACACGCGATTTGCAGAGAGCTTTGTTCGCCAACGAGCAAATCGCGGTTATGGTCCGGCAAGAGTGCTCGCTGATTTGCGCCAGCGCGGCTTGACGGAGACTGAATTTCACAATGCGCTGGATAGTAACGACATTGATTGGTGCACTTTGGCGGCTCAGGTATACCTGAAAAAGTTCGGGGAAGCGGAACCTCGTGACTTGCAGGAAAAAGGTAAACGAGCACGCTTTATGCAGTATCGGGGATTTTCCCCTGAGCACTTCCAGCACTTGCTTTCCCAGGGTAGATACTAGAAGGTTTACTCTCCTTATGGAGGGTTAGTATGCCAATAATAAAAATCGCCCCAATACTTCTGCTGCTTATTTTCCAGATATTTTCTTCATCCGCTTGGGCTCAAAATGAATCGCCACAGAATGCCGTTGATATGGTGACAGAGGGTGAGATCAGCCTGACGTTTCGTTACCGCTACGAATATGTCGACCAGGACAACTTCGATCGCAACGCCCGTGCTTCGACCCTGAAGTCACGTTTGACCTTCAAGTCGGAGCAGTACCGAGGGCTGTCTTTTCTCGCCGAGGTCGACAACGTGTCCTATTTAGGTGATGACGCCTTTAACTCGACGGATAATGGCAACACCAATTACCCGACTGTGGCCGACCCCAAGGGCACTGAGATCAACCAGGCCTGGTTGAAGTACGAATGGCAGGGCTTATCGGGCACCTATGGCCGACAGCGCATACATCATGGCAATCAGCGTTTCGTGGGTGGTGTGGCCTGGCGTCAGAACGAGCAGACCTTTGATGGCTTTCGTGCACAATGGCATGGTCAGCAAGGGCTGTCAGTAGACTATGCCTACGTCTATAACGTCAATCGCCTGTTCGGCCCTGATGATACAGATGAGCAACCGGGCAACCTGAACGGTGACAATCATCTGCTGCGGCTGGATTACACTGTTGCTCAAGGTCACACCCTCAGTGGCTATGTTTACTTGCTTGATGTTGAAGAGCGCCGCGGCTTTGCGCCGGGAAAATCAGTGGACAATTCGACCGACACCTTTGGGCTTGAATACAAGGGGGATATTGGCCCGACCACGTTGAGAGCGGCTTACGCCAGTCAATCTGATGCCGGTGACAGCAACCTGGATTACGACGCTGACTACTATGTGCTGGAAGGTTCGGTGGCCTTCAATCCAGTGACCGTTAAATTGGGTTACGAGGTGTTAGGCAGCGACAACGGGGTGGGTTTCAAGACACCCTATGCCACGCTTCATGGGTTTCAGGGTTGGGCCGACAAGTTTCTGACAACGCCTGCAGACGGCATCGAGGATTTTTACCTTGGTCTGTCTGGCAGGCTTGGTGGTGTTACTCTGGGTGCCACGTATCACGACTTTCAGGCCGAGGAGAACAGCGCCGACTTCGGCACCGAGATCGATCTGGTCGCAACCTGGCCCGTTAATGATCTGCTGAGCTTTCAGCTGCACTACGCGGATTTTTCCAGCGACAACAGGAGCCGCTACGACGACACGCGCAAGGCCTGGTTTACAGTCAATGTGACGCTTTAGTCACTGTGGTCACCCGGTGCGGAATGCTGGCCCAGGGGACGTAGTCCCCGGGGAGATTAGAGATACCGGTATGTGAGCGCTACTGGTTCAGCAGGCCAGCGCGCAGCGCACGGGCCTTATCCTTCACAATCGCAAGGTTGTCGGGCCCCATTCGAAGAAGCTGTTTCTGCAGCGGCGCCAGCCCTTCCAGCTCAGGGTCCACGAACACATAGACAGCCTCTTTTTTCTGCACGGCAATATCACCCTCGACTTCGGGCGTCGCGATTATCTGGTCGAGCGCGCGAATAAGCGCGTTGTCAAAGTCATCTTCCTTGTAACCCAGGCCAGCATAGGCCTCCTCCAGTAGTGGCCTGAAGTTGTGGAAGGTGCCCACCAGTTTGTCGGTATTGAGCTCGGCAATCGCCTCGGCATGGCCGTCATAGCGGTCGTAGCTCGCCGGGTCGATGATCTGCTGCTCACCTACCTCGACAGTCGTAAACTTACCCTTTGGGGCGGTGACCGGCAAAATCTTGTTCAGGACCAGGCCTCGACTGAGTCCGTCTATTACCCCGGTACCGCGTTGCAGCAAGTCGGTATTGGCAAGGGTGGTATCGAGCAACTCCGAGGAGCCGGCTTGCGACAGCTCTGTACGTACCTGCTCGTCACTGTCCTCCAGGGTAAGCGGCGGTTCGGTGGGTGCCTGCGGCGCCTCCGCCTCGGGCTCTGGTTCAGGCGCGGGTTCGGGTATGTCGGGTGCGGGTGCAGGCTCTTCGGGTTCAGGCTCTGGCGCGACCACCACGGGTGCCGTCTCTGGCGCAGGGGGCTCTGGTTCGCTGCCGCTGAACAGGTAAACCACGACGATAATACCCAGCAGCGCAAGGGCTCCCAGGATCAGCAGTGGATTCAGGCCACCTTGCCGAGGCGACTCCGTTAATCGGTCTTCCGGGTCGGTCATCAGGGCGTCGTTTTCAGGCTGCTCGTTGTCGTTCTGCAAGAGTGGTTTCCCCATCAAGGCATCTATAGTCCTGAGAGTATAGTTCAAGCAGGAAAGTTCCTGCGGTCTGTGGAGAGATTAATTATAAGGAGGGTTCGGGCAGGCGGGGTTGTGTTCACCCCCGGTAATTGGGTTAGTCCAGTACCCGGGGCGGTAGATCGGGCTTGGCGTAGGCCATGCGCCGCACCCGGGTAGTCCGGTAATAGCTGTCCAGGCCACTGAGCGCCACGGTATTGGCCGAGTTGATATCAACGCTGCCGTCCTCGCCGACGCAGTGCTCGGGCACGTTGATGCCGACGATTTCGCCGATGACAAGATGCGTTTTATTGATATCCAGGGGTTGGTGCTCCCTGAGTTCCATGGCTACGCTGATGGCCGCTTCGGCGACAAAGGGTGCTCCGAAGCCAGGCTCCCAGCGCTCGTTGAGCCCGGTAGCGGCGAACTCGGACTGGTCTCGGTCATAGCGGGCTGCGGTCTGGTGTGCGGCCTCGATGAAGTCTTCGGCCACGTGATTAATGGTATAGCAGCCGCTGGCCAGCAGGTTTTCCAGGGTATGGCGCTCCACGGGACTGGGTCTGATGAACATGGCCAGTAGGGGCGGGTGCGAGCCCAGGTGGACGACCGAACTGATGATCGCCAGGTTGGTGCGGCGATCGCTGTCCGCGGTGCCCACAAGATTGGCGGGTTTGAAGCCGCTGATTGAATTGATAAACGCTGCCCGGAAGCCCTTGTCCATGTCGCTTATGGCGTTGGCATCAAACTGCATCCCGGGACTCCTGATACTGCTCACCGTAAAGCCTGCGGTAGCGCCAGGCCGCCCAGTGTGCGTAAGCCGCACTGCTCATAATCCTGATGAGCGGCCATTCCATCCACGCGAAGAGGAAGCTCCAGCGAGTGTGTCGCCAGGCCGCCACATTGGCCTCCACACCGGTAAGAAGCTTGCCGTCTGCGGTTTGCAAATGTAGTTGCCGCAGCAGAGTATCACGGTCGGGCAGGCCGTCGTCCTCAGCCTCAAAGATATTGCACAGAGCGAGATCCCGATCCGCCAGCTGACGTAGCCGCGACACCTCTCTCAAGCAAAGAGGGCAATTACCATCGTAATACAGCGTATCTGGCATGGCCGTGGTGCTTTAGCTGCAACCGGGATCCGCTTGACAGTTCTCGTCGTTCCCCCGGCAGGTATTCAAGTCGAGTACATACCACAGGTAGCAACGGGAGAATATGCCGTTGAGGATCAGGAAGCTGGAAGTCAGCATAACGAACCACTCAATGCCGTTCAGCTGAGGCCTGGAAAGGGCCCACGCGAGCAGCGCCAGACCGGCGAGCAAGCGAATAACGCGTTCTGCATTGCCCAGGTTTTTTTCAATCATATCAAGGTGCCTGAATATGTAAGTTGCTAGGTTTACGCGGCTTGTGGCCAGCCGGATGACTAAAACTTGACCGTAAAATTCACGCACGGCACCCTGTCATCAGATTAATAACAAGAAGAGTAGCCTCATGACCCAGCACGAGTACGTTTTTGTGGCCGTCTCCATTATCCTCGGTCTGGCAATTACTCGCCTGTTACACACGGTGGCAATGCTGATAAGGGCTCACAAACGGGTTCGTTTTCACTGGGCGACAGCGATCTGGGGACTGAGCGTAATGTCTTACATTCTCCAGCTCTGGTGGGTAGGCTGGGGGTTGAGAGATCTGCCGCAATGGGCGTTTACTGATTTTTTGATCCTGGTGATAGGCTCGATCTGTATCTATGGTGCCGCAGAAATGGCGTTGCCGGTGCCCGACGAGGACCGACTGGATATGCTTGAGCACAGCCAGAATCTCGGGCGCCTATCTGCCCTGTCGATGCTGGTGTACTTCCTGATTGGCCCCTACGTGAACCTGACGATGTACAAGGTAGAGTTGCTGCCGGCCCTTTTAGTACCGTTAATGGGTATCGCAATGATGGGGCTTATTATTTTTGTACCCCGTTGGTTCCGCCAGATTGCCGTATTGTTTGCCGGCTATAGCCTCTGGATACTGCTGCTCACGGCCTGACCGTGTTGCGGTCCAATTGCCGAGCTGTCAGGCCGTCATGGGCTGCGCGCCACGGATGAGTTTGCCCGGGGTAGCCCCGGTATATTCCCCGTTTTCCATGATGACTTCCCCATTGACTATCGTCGCAAGGTAACCCCTGGCGCCCTGGAAGAGACGACGGCCGCCCGCGGGCAGGTCAAAGATGATTTCGGGTGCCTCCACCTGCAATTCGTCGAAGTCGATCAGGTTAAGGTCGGCTTTCATGCCGGCTTCGATGGTTCCGCGGTCCTCCAGGCCGACACAGCGTGCCGTGTCGAAGGTTTGCATCTTCACGGCCTGCTCTAGAGAGAAACGGTGGCCCCGCTTCCGGTCACGAACGAAATAGCTGAGCATTTGCGTGGGCACGCTGGCATCGCACAGCACGCCACAGTGGGCGCCGGTGTCGGCCAGTGACAGTACCGTGCTGTCGTCTTCCAGCAATGCCACCTGGCGACTGAGGTCGCCAGCACTGTAGCCAAAGCAGGGGAAGTAGATGACATTCTTGCCATCATTTTTCATCATGGCGTCGTAGCAGTACTGGCGCGGTGGTACGCCCGCTTGAGCTGCTCGGGCTGCGATACTGTCTTCGGCAGAGGGCTCGTAGTTTGGCGGATCGCCCAGTTCATAAAGCTTGTCCCAGCCAGCGATAATCGTGTCCATGAAGTCGTCGCCCATCAGCGGATCATCCTCCGCCAGAATTGCCGCTCTCACTTCAGGCTTGCGCAGTTCAGTCAGCCTTTCCTCGTGTGACATGATCGACAGTGCCGCGTAGTTGCTGTGAAAGCTGAACGGATTGACGGTGCCATCCCAGCTGAGCAAGATATTGACCGGCCGCGCGCCCACATGAGGGATCAACCTGGCGCCTTCTGCGTTGGCCTCACGCACGTAAGCCAACTGTTTCAGCACTCGTGGCCAGTCTTCTTCCTCGCGGAAAAACAGGACGAAGTTGATCTGGCACTTGTTCTGCAGTGACAGCCGCTTCATCCAGTCCATTTCTTTTTCCCAGTCGTTGAAATCGGACACCACGCCGTAAATCCCCTTGCCGCCGAGCTCGCCAATGGCGTTGCCGATACCGAGCAATTCGTCCTCATCGGCATAGGTGCCGGGCATCGCGATTTCCTCCCGGGTGGTATGCAGTTCGGTGCGGGAAGTGGTGAATCCCAGGGCGCCCGCTTGTATCCCTTCCTTGACGATGTCGGCCATCTGGCTCACATCTTCGGCGGTGGCGACTTCGTTCTTGCGCCCGCGATCGCCCATCACATAGGTGCGTACCGCGCAGTGCGGTACCTGGGCACCAACGTCAATGGCCCGGGGGAAGGCTTCAACGGCGTCTAGATACTCGGGAAATGACTCCCAATTCCACTTCACACCTTCGTGCAATGCGCTGCCTGGAATGTCCTCGACATCTTCCATGACAGCGATCAGCCGGTCATGTGCTTCATCGTTGGACGCGCAGGGGGCAAAGCCCACGCCGCAGTTACCCATGATCAGCGTGGTAATACCGTGGTTGGCGGCGGGGCTGCACAGAGGGTCCCAGGTCGCCTGACCGTCCATGTGCGAATGTACGTCTACCCAGCCCGGCGCCAACAATTTGCCCTGCGCATCGATCTCGCGCCTGGCCTCGCCATCGACCGCGCCGACCTTGGCGATTTTGCCGCCGCTGATGGCGACGTCACCATCGAATGATGGGCTGCCGGTCCCATCGACAATGGTGGCGTTGCGGATGATCAGATCGTACATGGGGGTAATCTCTAAGCTGCCTCATTAACGGCTGATAACATACCCTCGGCGGCATGAAATTGCATCCGCTTACGCCCTATAGAAAGGTCCTGGTCTCCCTAAGGCCTTGCTGGTGTGCATTTCTGGACCCCAACCGCTTGTGCTTTTTTGGAGCTGCCTTCCAACCAGGGCACGTGCCAGCCCCACAGGCACTGGCGTCGGTCTTGCGGCATACTGTGGATGGAGCGACGCGGGTTGCCCGTCGGTCAGCTTGGTCGACAAGGGCACCTTGCGTGGATGACCTTTAGGGTCGAGAAAGAGGGTGTATGGCCAGATATGTGATCGGTATCGGCTCGCAACGATGCGGTACAACATTACTTCACGCCTTGCTGGACACCGCCCGTGGCCTTGCTATGCATCCGGTGAAGGAATTGCATTATTTCGATGTAAAGTACGGGCTGCGACCCCTGCCACTGCAGCAGTCGCGTGCCAGGCGCAGGCTGCTCCGGCAAATACTCAGGCCTCACACGCTTTTTGCCGGTCCGCGCATGTTGGCAGCGAGAACGAATTGGCTGTTGGCCAGGAGTGCGGTGGCGGACTACCCTTACGAGCGCTTGTTTGGCAACCTGACGATTGGTAATGATGCCGTCGGAGAGGTGACGCCGGAGTATATGCTGCTACCTGCTTCGGACGTTCATCACATGCGCGAAGCTCTCGGCGATGCTCATATCATTTTGCTTACTCGCGATCCCATGCAGCGCTTGCTGTCGTCGCTCAAATTACGCTTTGATGCCGTCGGTGTCGATCTGCAGTCAATGGGTAAGCAGGATGCCGAGCAGCAGCTTCTAGCCTTCCTTGACCAGAACCGGGGCTGGATCACGCGGCAGAGAGCGTTCAATGACTACGCTGGCGCCGCTGAGAAATACTCGCGCGAATTTTCCAATCTCCTGATACTCGATTACCAGGCGCTGGTGGATGAGCGAGTAGGGCGGGGGCAGCTGGAACGTTTTCTTGGTGTTGCATTTGATGTCGAGGCTTACCAGCGTGTTCTCGGCCATCGCCATAACGCGCATCACCGTGCGCTGCCGGAATCTTCTGTCGTGACAGAGCGGATGAGAGCACTGTTTCAGTTGTAATGAAGGACGAGTAGTCTGTCCTTGCTGTTGTAGGTCAGATGGAGCGGTAAGCGTTCATCGCGCAATATCGAAACACACCTTGATGGCGCCGCTGGCGCGGTCCGCGGCGGTGTTGAAAGCTTCCACTGCACCATCCAACGGAAATCGATGAGAGATTAAAATATCGGCAATATGGGGGTTGGCGTGCAGGAGCTGTGCAGCCTCCTCAAAGGTGCGTCCCGGGCTGACACATTTGTAACCCGCGGCGGATATCATTTCGATCTCCTTGGCGCAGAAGCTGATATCTACCTCAACCGGCTGCCAGAAACTGCCTACCATACCGATCCGGCCCCTTGGCTTTACGTGTGCAATGGCCTCGGCAACGGAACTGCTATTGCCCACGGCATCGATGACTACATCGTAGCCGTCAACAGTGTCTATATTACCGCCGAGCGCTCTTGCCGCGGTCTGTTGTGCGCTGTGACGGGCTTTGATATCAAAGGGCATGCCGCGTGCTTGCAGTACCGCGGCCGTAGCCAGACCGATGGCACCGGCGCCTAGAATGAGCAATCGGTCGGAAGGTGTGACACGGGCCTGATTGAGGCCATGTACAGCCACTGCCAGTGGTTCGACCAGGCAGGCGTTGCTGATATCAAGCCCCGAGGGGAGCGCGTAAACGAGGTGCTCGGGCACCGCCACGTACTCGGCCATACCTCCGGGATGGTCAATGCCAAGGTACGTAGCTCCGTGCAGACACAGTGGATAGCGTCCCTCGTCGCAATAGTCACAGTGATGACAGCCGACAACCGGCTCCACCGCCACCGCTGTGCCATCCGGCGTATAGCCGGCGAATTCATGCCCCATAATGCTGCCCTCTGCCCAACCCAGATTAATCAGGTGGAGGTCAGAGCCGCAGATCGAAGAGGAAGCGACCCTGACCAGCACGTCGTTGCCGTCGGGCTTTGCCGTGTCGATCAGTTCGGGTTTGCCCGCACTGATACGAATCGCTTTCATCAGGTCTCCCGGGTTGCTATGCCACGTTTGTTTTCAGCATTAGCTTTTTGAATACCACCGCATTGTGGTCGTGTTCGTCCCGCTCGGGTTCGCCGTCGAGCTCAATGTCGGGGAAGCGCTTGAACAATTCCGAGATGGTGAGGTAGAGCTGGCGCTTGGCCAGTGCCGCCCCGATGCAGTAGCGCGGACCGTAGCCGAACAGTACATCCGGATTAAATTCGCGCTGCACATCGAATACCTCGGGATTCTCATAATACTCCGGGTCGTAGTCTTTGAGGTGGGGCATCATCAGAATCATCTGTCCTTTGCGGACCTTGTGGCCCAGGACCTCCATGTCTTCGGGTGCGTAGCGGGCAAACCCCATCTTGGACGAGACCCCCCAGCGGCTAATCTCGCTGAAGGCGTTGGAAAAGGCGTCCGGAGAGGCCATTGCCGCAGCAATCTGATCCCTGTGCTTCAATAATGCATAGACCGACCATTGTTGCGCCACGAGTGTGGTGTCAGCGCCGGCGCCGATCAATGCGAGGATAAGTGTGACAATATCGCCTTCGACGAAGTCTGGGTTTTCCTGCTCTATTTTCAACAAGGTACTGAGAAAATCACCCTGCTCGGGTGCCTGTCGTCGTTCAGCGATAACCTCGCGGATGATGTCGATGGCTCGGTTGCTATCCTGTCTGGCGGCCTCGCGACGCTCATCGGAGATGGTCGGATTCCAGGCTTCGGTGAAGGTGAGCACGACCTTGCGAATATCCGGCCAGTATTTCTCGGGAATTCCGACCATGCGGGTGATCGAGATAAAGGGGATGTGCTGGGCAATCTCCTCGATGTAGTCAAAGCTGTCCGGTGTGCCAAGGTCGTCAAACAGGCGCTTCACGTCGGGCTCGATGCGGGCCTGGATCTTGTCGACGACATTGCGCGAAAACGCAGGGGCGGTTACCCGTCTCACCAATCGATGGTGATCGTGGTCAGCCAGCAGGCTGTGGCCAATCATCGACCGCTCGAAGTTCGTCCACTCGTCCTCTGGAGGCCTCGCGGGTGCAAACTCCCAGTCATAGAAATCGGAAGAGAGGTATTCCTCCTTCCAACAGGCCATGATGTCGGGCATGCGAGTCATGATCCAGGCCTGCCAGGGTTCGTACCAGACCAGCGGGCCGCGCTTGGCCAATTCCAGGCAGGCGGGAACGGGGTCCACCATGTACTGCGGTGAGTTGGGATCAAAGATCTCCTCAATCGGCGGTAGATCCTGTTGAATCTGGGTCATTCGGTCTCTCCTGGGTGCGGGCGCTATCTCATTGCAACCCGCGTTGATGTCATGCTGTAACGATAGTGGGCCAGCCTGCGAAGCGCCACCCCAAAAGTATATGAATGTATACTTTTAAGCAAAGTCGAATTATGTCAGCTTGGTCGCCGGCTGAACAGTGCTGACACTACGCCGCTGGCTCAATCCTGGTCTATAGTGAGTGAGGCTGATCTAAACCGCAGGAGAAAGACCATGCAATATGCAATGCCCGGCAGCGACGACGCGCTGTATACCTTCAAAAACCGTTATGAAAACTACATTGGTGGTGAATGGGTTGCACCACTGGAAGGCAAGTACTTTGAGAACATCTCGCCGGTCACGGGTGAGTCTTTCTGCGAAATGCCGCGCTCGACGCCAGCGGACCTGAACAAGGCGCTTGATGCTGCGCACGCCGCCGCTGATGCCTGGGGCAAGACGGCCGCCGCAGAGCGCTCCAATGTCCTGTTAAAAATAGCCGACCGGATTGAGGCGAACCTTGAAACCCTCGCCTATGTAGAGACCTGGGAAAATGGCAAGGCCATACGTGAGACCCTGAACGCGGACATCCCGCTGCTGGCGGATCATTTTCGCTATTTCGCCGGTTGTATTCGCGCCCAGGAAGGCAGCGCCAGTGAGATTGATGCCAACACCGTGAGCTATCATTTCTACGAGCCCCTGGGTGTCGTGGGCCAGATTATCCCGTGGAACTTTCCCTTGCTCATGGCCGGCTGGAAGCTCGCCCCGGCATTGGCAGCCGGCAACTGTGTGGTGTTGAAACCGGCCGAGCAGACACCCACCTCTATCCTGGTGTTGATGGAGATGATCGGTGACCTGCTGCCCGCCGGCGTTGTTAATATCCTCAACGGGTATGGTGAGGAGATCGGTCAGGCCTTGGCCAGCTCAGACAGAATTGCCAAGATAGCGTTCACCGGCTCCACAGCGGTTGGCCACCTGATACTGGCCAACGCGGCCAAAACCCTCATTCCCTCCACGGTGGAACTGGGCGGCAAGTCACCGAATATTTACTTTGAAGATGTGCTGCAACAGGAGGACGAGTTTGTCAGCAAGTGTGTTGAGGGGCTATTGCTGGGCTTCTTCAATCAGGGTGAGGTCTGCACCTGCCCATCCAGGGCTCTGGTGCAGGAGAGTATTTATGGCGATTTTATCGACATGGTTCTCGCCCGGGCCCAGAGCATCAAGCAAGGTAACCCCTTCGATACAGAGACCATGGTGGGCGCCCAGGCTTCAAAGGAGCAATTCGACAAAATCATGAGTTATATGGATGTGGCACGCGAAGATGGCGCCCATTTCCTGATGGGTGGTAAGCAGGCGACAGTGGGTAGCGATATTGCGGGGGGTTATTACGTGGAGCCAACCCTGCTGCAGGGCACCAACGATATGCGGGTGTTCCAGGAGGAGATTTTCGGCCCGACCCTCGGGGTGACCAGTTTCAAGGATGAGGCCGAAGCGCTGGCGATTGCCAATGCGACAGAGTACGGGCTCGGTGCTGGTGTGTGGACCCGTGATACCAACCGTGCCTTCCGCATGGGCCGCGGTATCAAGGCTGGCAGGGTCTGGATGAATTGTTATCACGCCTATCCGGCGCACGCGGCGTTTGGTGGTTATAAGAAGTCTGGCATCGGGCGGGAAACCCACAAAATGGCGCTGGAGCACTACCAGCAAACCAAGAATATGCTGGTCAGTTACGACGTTAATCCGCTGGGTTTCTTCTAACACGACAGGAGTTCTTCAATCACTGAGCAATCGATGCAGTGACCCTGGAGGTCGGTGTAACAGCCTGGACCGATCGCGCTGGCTGGCGCGCCAGGGCACTTGCAGAACAGGCCGCCTGGGCTCAGGCCCGGGGCTTTCACTCCCTTTGGTTACCGGAGAACCACTTCGGTGATTCTCGGGCCACCCCTTCGCCCTTAACCTTGTTGGCGGCGGCGGCCGCTGGTTCAGACACTATCAGACTGGCAACCACGTCTTATCTGCTGCCCATTCGTAATCCGATTCTGGCGGCGGAGGAGGTGGCTGTGTTGGACCAGCTGTCAGGGGGTCGTCTGATTCTGGGCGTTGGCCGGGGAATAGGCGCAGAGCTGTTCGATACCTTTGAACTGCCGGTGGCCGACAAGCGAGTTTTGTTCGAAAAAAACTTTCAGGCCATGCTGGCAGCGCTGCGTGGTGAGCCGCTGCGTGATGATCCGGCTAACACCGTAACCCTGGCACCTTTGCCATTGCAGAAACCCCATCCGCCTATGTGGTTGGCGGCGATTGGTCCACTTGCCTTGCGCCAGAGTGGTCGTCTGGGTTTGCCTTACCTGGCTTCGCCATTGGAGTCACTTGCGGTGCTAGCGGATAATCATGCTATCCACCGGCGGGCTCTGCACGAGGCGAGCCATCCTGACGTTACGACTGTACCCGTTATGCGCAGCATTTTTGTCGCTGATCGGCCGGCATTGCTGTCACGGCTCGCCGAGGCGCTGCAGTCGGCAGTGCCGCCATCACTGCGCGAAAAGGCCGGCGCTATCAGTGACTGGGCGATCCTTGGCGACAGAATTGAGGTTCGCGACAAGCTGCAGGAATATATTGATGTTCTGGGAATGACTCACCTAGTCGCCCGTGGTCAAGTTTCCCGACTGGTGGTCGATGAGCAGATGGGCAGTCACGATTTGCTACTCGAGATCGCCGGGCAGCTTTGATTACTGCGCGTATGCGCTACAATGCGGCTCGCTCGTAAAAGTGTCAGGATGTGCCAGTAATGCAGCTAAAACAGATGTGCCAACGTATTGCGAATAGTGAACAGCTTCGCCGGATACCGGTTGCTCCAGCCATCTTGCTGATTGCTGCGATGGTCTCGGGATGCGCAACAACGGTGATTACACCGGAGCTCGAGGAGGAGTTGGGCAACGAGATGTCGGTGCAGGTGCGCGAGCAGATTGGCTTGTATGCCGATGCCGATCTGGATGATTACCTGCAACGCGTGGGCAGTCGTCTGGTAGCTTCCCTGGGACCCACCCCGTATACCTTCCGCTTTGCGATTGTTGATCAGTTTGAGCCCAATGCCTTTGCCTCACCCGGTGGTTTTATTTATGTGTCCCGCGGTCTTATGGCGCAGATGAACGATGAAGCTGAGCTGGCAGGTGTATTGGCTCATGAGATCAGTCATGTCACCCAGCGCCATCATGCCCGACAGATCGGTCGCAGTGTTGGTGCGGGCCTGTTTACCCTGCCAGGCAGGGCGGTTGGCGTGGTGAGCCAGGATCTGGGTAACTTGATTAATGCGCCTGTCGAGGCCGCGGGGCAGGTCTATCTTTCCAGTTTCAGCAGGGGGCAGGAGACCGAGGCGGATGCTTACGGTATGCGTCTGGCAGCGAATGCGGGCTATAACCCAATGGCGCTGGCAGACGCGTTAAGCGGTATAGAACGCACCGTCGAAGCGCTGACCGGAGAGAAGCACGAGGCTAGCTTCTTTGATAGCCATCCTACAACGCCCACCCGTGTTGCTGATATCAGTCGCGAGTCGGCGACCCTGACGGTGACACCGTCGCCGCCGATCGCAGACCAGCAACAATTGTATGCGCACCTTGACGGCATGTGGGTCGGCGTACAGAACCCCCAGCAAGGAGTCTTTGCCGGCCAGACTTACCTGAACGCAGATCTGGATTTTTCGATCACCTTTCCTGATAAATGGGAAACCATGAACACCCCGCGTTTCGTCGCCGCCGCTGATCCCGATGGCGGGGCCTATCTGGCGCTGGGCGGCAGCGATAACCCGGGGTCCGTCAGTGAGATTATTGAAGGTATGGTGCAGAAAATGCGCGAGGATGCGGGCATAGAGCCGGCCGAGCGTCGCACCCTGAACGTGGGGAGCTGGCCAGCGGAAGTCCTGCGCTACGACGATAATAGCGGTGATAAGACCGTCAGCCTGTATTACATGATGGTGCAGTCGCCCCGCGAAAAGTTCATGTTGGTGGCAATGGGTTTTGCCGAGCTTCGTGATGCCCTGGGAGAATCCGCCCTGAGCCTGAGGCCACTGACTGCCGTGCAGCGCAACAGTGTCGGTGGTCTTCGGCTGCGTGTGACGCAGGCCGGCAAGGGCGAGTCACTGACTGCGCTGGGCCAGCGCGTCGGTACCAAATGGCCGCCGGAGCTGGCAGCCGCAATCAATGGCCTGGTATCAAAAAATGCGCCGATTGCTGATAGGCCGGTTAAATTCTCCCGAGTCGAGCGCTTTACCCCTGCCCGCTGAGTGATAGCGGGCCGGCGTCACGCCGGGAGTTTGATTAACTATACATACGGCGACTGAATACGCGGCGCGTGTTGTTGCGGCTGTTCAGCTGCTTCATGCTAGTCGACCTGATTCGTAGAGGTTCTGAGCATGCTTTCCAAGTTTGACGATTACCCCATCCACCAGACCGCGGAGCCGGTGGTTCATACTGCCACCAGTGACCGTAATACCTACGACCGTTACTGGTATAACGCCCACGCACTGGATGGCGCGTTTTATTTCGGTGTCGGACTGTGTCGGTATCCAAACCTGGGTATCCTGGACTGCAGTCTCAGCCTGGCGATCGATGGCCATCAATACGCTTTTCATGGCTCTCGTCGCGCCCCTGACGAACCCACGGATACGACTTGCGGCCCCTTTACCCTGAGCATACTGGAGCCTATGGGGCGTCATCGGGTGCAGATTGAAGCCAATGAAACCGGAATTGAGGCGGATCTGGTGTTCACGCCGACAACCGCCTGCATCGAAGAGGGACGCCAGACCCTGCGTAATTCACGTCATATCGTGATGGATGCCACACGGCTGGACCAGTTCGGTCGCTGGCAAGGCTGGATTCGCTATGACGGCAAGGAGTTGAAGGTTGATGGTCGCACCACGTTAGGCCTGAAAGATCGCTCCTGGGGCCTGCGGCCCGTGGGAGATGCCTATTCCGGCGGTGCACCCCTGTCCGAGTTTCAGGCAGTGCATTTCAACTGGTTGCCCATTGTCTGGGAAGACCAGTGCAGCCTGGCCGGGTGGTTCGAAGATGAGACCGGCCACCAGTGGCATACCGACCAGGGCTTTCTGCCCCACTATGACTCTATGGACGCGATTCCTGGAACCAACGATCCGGGCACGCGCAGCTGGCAGGGCAAGGTGGAACACAACATCACCAATATTCCGGGAACGCGTCGGGCCAGTTCAGCGGTCATCACCATGAATGACCGATCCGGCGAAAGTATGGAGATCCACGTTAAGCCCATCATCGCCCACCGAATGAAAGGCCTTGGATACCAGCACCCTGAGTGGGGTCACGGCAAATGGCACGGTGAGTTGAAGATCGGCGGAGAGAGCTGGAAGGACAGTGACCTGGATCCGCTGGCCCTGGAAAACCTGCACGTTCAGCAAATCATTGTCGCTACCTGCGGCGACAAAATCGGTCACGGTGTGCTGGAGCAGATGCACATAGGCCCCTCCGCTTCCCACGGCTTCAAAGACTGGTTTGATGGGGCCGCCTAGGTGGGGCCGCCTAGGTGGGGCCGCCCAGCTGGGGCTGACTAACAGAGGTCGCTTGAAGCAGCCCCGCTCGGTTTCCCTAAACCTCAGGCAACAAGATCTTTATAAAGGCTTTTCTTCGGCGCACTGAACACCTTGCGTACCATCGGCTCAAACAGTTCCAGCGACAGCTCAGGTGCAGAGGCATCAAAAGCAGGATTGTCGTAATCCTCGATAAAACGTGCGGTCCGCTCGAAGTTTTCATTGTCCCTGAACTGATCGCGCATGTTGCGATCCATTCCCATGTAGTGGAAGAAATTATAGCCCTGGAAGATACCATGGTGTTTGACCATCCAGTGGTTCTGCTCGCTGACGAACGGCTCCAGAATCGCTGCCGCGACATCCGGGTGGTTGGTACTGCCGAGCGTGTCGCCGATGTCGTGGAGCAGGGCGCATACCACGTATTCATCATCTTCTCCCGCCTCAGCAGCCAGGTTCGCCGTCTGTAGAGAATGTTGCAGTCGATCAATCGGAAAGCCGCCATAGTCACCCCGGAGCAGCTCCATGTGAGCGAGGATGCGGTCGGGCAGTTTGGAGATGAAGATGAGCTGTTCATGCATGATTGTCTGCCAGTCTTCGGCAGTACTTTCCGACATCTTTGAAAACGACGCTTGTGGCATGGTTCTGTCCCCTCGATTTAGCGGTAATATTTCTTTTGAGATGGGTGATTCTAGCGCAAATGGGCACAGCAGTGCATGCAGCGCACTTTTCCGGGTGGCGGGTGGCGGGTGGCGGGTTGCTGGTAGCGCCATAGCGCGACCTCGGGAGACCCCGAGGGTTCACGCTATGGTTTTCAACCTCGCTTTAGTTGGCTGTAACACCACCGTTGCGTCGCAGCGTGGTGTGATAAACACGTGGGCTATCGCATTGGATAACACCCTCGGACAGTTCTCTACCTTTGCGCCAGCCGCCACCGTTGGTGTAGTCGTTGTGGTCATTGCCCCAGTCTTCATAGCTGGGATAGCCCACGACTACCTTGTAGTGACCGTTGATCGTGTCGGCGCCATAGGCCGGCAGGAAGGTCCAGAAGCCGGCCTTTGAGCCGCGTGCGGTCAGGTGCTCAGCCCAGGCAGTATGAACCGCATGGATATCTTCCAGTGTCTTGCCTTCAGCCACGGTACAGTCGCTGAAAACAGTAACGCTGGAGCTGCCGTTCTCACCGGGCCAACCCTCACCTTCAGGTGCCTTATAGTTGACTGAAGAATATACGGAGTGGTTGTCGCAGGGGATAACGGAGTCGAATGCCGCCTGCAGGTCGCCACCTTCAGATATCCAGCTCTGTGTTACCTTGCCCATGTCTGAACCGTTCTGGTAAGCACCCAGCCAGCCAATGTCGGCTTCGAAATAGCTGCCGGTTATTACCGGTGTCAGTGTCCAGGCGGAGTAGGGTGTGGCGACGTTTTTATCCATCCAGCCATTCCACTTATTCACGACTTTGCCGAGATCGGCAGCACCTTTACCTTCGGCATAGCTGCACATGTAAATTTCCACGGCGCCAATATTGGGCGGTGGCTCTTCTTGCGCCAGCGATGGGTTACAAAAAATTGCGGGTGTCAGCAGCATTGCCGCCGAAAACAGACGTGACTTATTCATCTCTTAGCCCTTTTTTTATTAAAAAAAATTCCCTGAACACAACAGATGCAGCGTTCAATGGTTAAACCTAGTCGAGCACGGGTATTAAGCAAACAACCATGAGAACCATTGGCGATTAGACTGAGCTTTGAAATATCGAAATTGAATAAGTGTTTAAGTCACCCGGCAACGGCATCAACTATGATTGCTTGTAGCGACAAAACACCACCTAACTCCTCTTCCAGGGTAGCGGCAAGCGTGCTGCAGACTTCCTCGGGGTCGCCGCCCCGTGACTTTACCTCTTCAAACAGTGGATTACCGAAGATCAGGCCGCGGGCAAAATCATTGGCACAGGGCAAGTCGGTTTCCAGTTGTAATGTTTCGCAGTTGGCCTCGTCGAAACCATTGGCCGTCAACGCGGACACTATGTGACCCAGGTCGTTGTAGCTGAATGGTACCTTGTAGAAACCCGGTGGATCGTCGGGGAATACATCGCCGGCGACGCGATCTGCAATCTGTGCAAAACGATTATCTTGCAGAGAGTCCCAGACGTTTAGCAGGTAGTGCCCGCCTGGTTTTAAAACCCTCGCCGCCTCGGCGTAAGACCGGTCCTTATCCGGGAAAAACATAACGCCAAACTGACAGACCACCACATCGAAACTGTCGTCATCGAAGGGCAGTTGGGTCGCATCAGCCACCTTTACCTGGAGATTCTCATCGGGGTTGAACTTTTCTGCGGCCACTAACAGCATCGGTTCATTGAGATCGGTTATGGTTAGCGCGCAGTTCTCGGGCACTTGATTGCGAAGATGGCGGGATACGATGCCCGTGCCCGCGGCTAATTCCAGCACGTTCGTTGGCTTCAGGCTCGCCGCTCTGCGGGCAATGTCCTCGGCGAATCCCTGAAAGATTCTGGGGCCCAGATATTGATCATAGTTCCCAGGTATATTTCCTGTAAAAGCCGCTGCTTCGGATGACATAGTTTGAATCCTCCCTGACACTGGGTATCTGGAGCGTTAAGCATAGCTGTAGATAGCAGCTTTAGCCGGTGTTTTTCTTTGGCACGCGCCACAGTTATTGAGGAGAGGTACTTTTTTGGTCATCACCTGACCGGTTAATACATGCGATGTATTCAATATTCATTGTATGGTGCGGGCTGGCTGCGCCGCGTTTTCGGGCATCGCGCAGCAGTGCCGAGAACTCGGTGTAACCGACTTCTGGATACCCGTGATCTGGAGCGATCGCCAGTCGGCAGTCTTTCTGCTTTACCGTTTCAGGTGACTGGCTCAGTGCGATGTAAACAACGCCGGCGAAAAACGTCAAGATCAAAGCGGCTGCCGCAAGAAATAGTGCTTTCATAGTAGCTGTCTTCGTTATTGCCATTAAAAATAGTTTAGTACGGTTTTATGTCCAGGTATGTATTGCACCACGGTGTCTTTGGTTAGCTTCAGTGGAGGATTCTTGGTGATTACCACCTTTTCGGTATATCGACGCAGAGGCACAAAGCCGTATGATGCAGTGATTGGTCGATAATAAATCCAGGGAAGAGCCCATGAGTCGTATCGTTACTTTCGCCGCCACGCAGTTAGCCATTGCTTGGGATATTGAGGCCAACCTGCTCAAGTGCGAGCACACTATTCGTGAAGCAGCGGCCAATGGCGCGCAGGTCATCTTGCTGCAGGAGCTGTTTGAGGCACCGTACTTCTGCAAAACACAGCAATACAAATACCTCGATCTTGCCAAGCCGCTTGCAGGCAATCCCCTGATCGCGCGTTTCGCCGCACTGGCGGCTGAGCTTGAGGTGGTTCTGCCGCTGAGCTACTACGAGCGGGACAACAACACATTTTTCAACTCTCTTGTGATGATAGATGCCGATGGCAGTGTTTTGGACAATTATCGCAAGAGCCATATTCCCGACGGGCCGGGCTACTGTGAAAAATTCTATTTCACTCCTGGTGATACCGGTTTTCGGGTCTGGCAGACACGCTACGGCACCTTTGGGGCAGGTATCTGTTGGGATCAATGGTTTCCGGAGGTGGCGCGCAGTTGCGCACTGCTTGGCGCCGAGGTGATGTTTTACCCCACGGCTATCGGTAGCGAGCCGCAGGATCCTTCACTGGATTCCAGCGGTCATTGGCAGCGGTCGATGCAGGGGCATTCGGCCTGCAATATTGTGCCGGTGATTGCGTCCAATCGCGTGGGTGTCGAGGAGGACGACGGGATTCGCACAACATTTTATGGCTCTTCGTTTATTACCGACCATACCGGCGACAAGATTGCTGAGGCTGATCGGGAGGAAGAGACCATCATTTATGCGGCTATCGATCTCGAGGCAAGCGCTAATTACCGGCGTTCCTGGGGGTTGTTTCGAGACCGCCGGCCAGAGCTCTACGGTCAGATAAACTCGTTATGATGCGACACCCCAAGAGGGCTTCGGGATGACAGTAACCCACAGTACACGGCCACGCGCCGATGGCTTTCGCATGCCTGGCGAGCACGAACCGCAGCAGGGTGTGTTGATGATCTGGCCTGAGCGGCCCGACAACTGGCGCGAGGATGCCCGGCATGCGCAGCGACAATTTGTAGCAGTTGCGACTGCCATTGCCGAAGTGACTCCGGTCACCATGTGTGTCAATGCCGGTCAGCTTGCGAATGCCAGGGCGCAGTTACCTGCCAGTGTGGTGGTTGCCGAGATTGCCAGCGACGACAGCTGGATGCGAGACGTGGGTCCAACGTATGTGGTCAATGACGCTGGTGCCGTTCGCGGGGTTGACTGGCAGTTTAATGCCTGGGGGGGTGAGCTCGATGGCTTGTATTCGCCCTGGGACCGGGATGCCGCGGTCGCCGCCGAGGTGCTCAGGATCCGTGGCGAAGACCGCTACGCCGCGCCGCTAATTCTGGAAGGCGGGTCCATTCATGTGGACGGGGAGGGCACGCTGTATACCACCGAGGAGTGTCTGCTACATCCCAGTCGCAACCCCGGCTTATCGCGGGAGGATATTGAAGCCCTGTTAGCGGATTTCCTGGCCGTGGACAAATTTATCTGGCTCAAGCGCGGGCTGTACAACGACGAAACCAATGGCCACATCGACAACCTGCTTCACGTGGTGTCACCGGGCGAGGTGGTATTGAGCTGGTGCGATGATGCCGACGACCCGATGTATGAAATCTGTCGGGAAGCATTGGCGACCCTGTCCGCCGAGCGCGACGCCAGAGGCCGCGAAATCCGTGTTCACAAGCTGCCCATCCCCGGCCCGCTGTATATGACGGAAGAGGAGTTCAGCGGCTTGCGCAGTTCAGGCCATGCCAATCGGCGCGCGGGCGAAAGGCTGGGCGGGTCTTACGCCAATTTCCTGATTACCAACAGTCGAATTATCTGTCCCCAGCTTGATCCGGCTCGTGATGTACAGGCCGTCGAGATTTTAGAGAAACTTTTCCCCGATCACGAGGTAGTCGGCGTGAACAGCCGCGAGATACTTTTGGGTGGCGGCAATATCCACTGCATCACCCAGCATATTCCGCAGGGCTAGATTATCGCCGATTGGAGACGATAGGCCGCATCAGCTGCGAGTTGTTGGAGCCCGCGTCCCTAGGCGTAGGCCGTATTGGCGGCCTGGCAATCGGGTGTTCCGGCTTGGGTTTGAAGCCGGGCCGGTAGGGCGGTCGGTGGTTATAGTAGCGGCGATTGTTGTAGCCGGTATAAGTGGGATAGTAGTCGTCGTAATAGTCCTGGGTTTTGCCGCTGTCAGCCGCCTCGGTGTTGGTCCTGGCCTGTATTTCCCGCATTTCCGCCCGGTGTTTCTCTCGTTCGCGTCGATCTTCTGCCATGCGGTCAGTGGTCTCGCGCATTGCCTCGAGGTTGGCCTGCTGCTGCGAATCCGAGCTGGGTGGGGGCGTATTTATCACTAGGGTTTCCGCTTCGACGTCGTCGGATGGCGGTTTGTCTGAAAAGCTGACAGCGCCGCTTTCGTCAACCGTTTTGTAGACAGTTTGGGCGGTTGCGAAGGGTGCACACAATACCGCGAGGGCGACAAGGCAGCGTTGGGCAAAAACATTCATAAACGGCATTATAGAACAGCTCCTGCTTCTTGGGACATTCTTGGCCGTGCTGCCCGAAGCCATGGTGAGCATGATAATTTGAATCTGTTCAATAAAGCTGAGCGGCAAGATGAATTGTTGAACCTGGCCGCTTAATAACATCTGCAACAGAGAATAGAATAATACAGATGTATTAAATTAGAGTGACGGCAATGTACTGGACCTCAACGTGACACAAGACAAACTGGTCATCGACGACCTCGCCACCCCCAGGCTGACAGAACAGCAGCGCGCTGCCCTCGATTACTGCGCCACCTTGACCGTGGAATTGACGCCTGAGAGCATACTGGCGGAAGCCCGGGCAGTGTCGGGATTGGAGGACGCTGGCCCCGCTGGCGCGCTGGACCGATTGGCGCTGTTGTGTGATGAATGGAACAGCGATGAGGAGTTGACCAATCTCGGCCGGCTCAGCCTGCGCAATAAACTGTTACAGCACGCGACCAGTCGCCTGTTGATTCATGATCTGCTCAAAGCACACCCCGAAATACATGATATTGAAATCCACAGGCCCATTATTGTCGCAGGGCTACCGCGCTCGGGTACCACCCACCTGCTAAATCTCATGGCCGCCGATTCCCGTTTGCGATCATTACCCCTGTGGGAGTCCTATGAGCCGGTGCCGCGTCCGTCAGAGTCTGTGGAGCCCGGAGAGGTCGACCCGCGCTACACACGTTGCGAGCAGCAATGGCAGATGATGCAGGGTATGTCGCCGCTACTGGCTGCCATGCACCCAATGAATCCCGACCATATCCATGAAGAACTCGAACTCATGGGCCCCGATTTCGCGTCCTACAACTACGAGTGGCTCAGTGTGTCGCCGCGCTGGCGCGATCACTATTACAACACTGACCAGACGCCTCATTACGAGTATATGAAGACAGTTTTGAAGGTGCTTACTTGGCAAGATGGCGACCTCACCGGCGCAAATACCCGCTGGGTGCTCAAGTGTCCCCAGCACCTCGAGCAGTTGCCGGTATTACACCAGGTTTTTCCCGACGCCTTTGTTGCGATCACTCATCGCGATCCGGTGTCCGTTATCCAGTCTGCCATTACGATGCTGGCTTACGGCCAGCGTACCAGTCGCACTCGTGTGGATTTGCCGGCGATTCTGGACTACTGGTCAGACCGGATCGAGCACCTGTTGCGAGCCTGCGTCGACGATCGCAGCAAGCTGCCATTCGGACAGAGCCTGGATGTCTTATTCCATGAGTTTATGGCGGATGACCTTGGCACCGTCGAGGCGATCTACCATCGGGCCGGGCTAACAATGACGGACGCTGCACAGCAGCAGTTGCAGCAGTACCTGCTCGACAATCCGCGCGGTAAGCATGGGCAGGTGATCTACCGATTAGAGCAGGACTTCGGTATTGAGCCCGCCGCGTTACGCGAGCGCTTCCGCTTCTATCTTGACCAGTTTCCGGTGCGAGTCGAGGTGAGATAGCCGCTTTCTACGCATTGTCAGCCCCGAAAGAATCGTCCTTCGGCCTTAGCATGGGTGCAGCGCGTTGATTACCCGGGGACGTTGTACTCGTGGCCCCAGAGGTCGCCGACTGTGCTCACGGTGGGCGTATAGTCATCCCAGTCGATCAGTAGCCCATCGTAGCCGTATTCCACGGCGATGCCGCCAGGTGCCATGACGTAGAAGCTGCACATATTGTCGTTGACGTGTCGACCCAGGGTGGCGAAGAGTGGCAGACCCGCTTGTTTAACCCGCTCCAGCGCGCGGCCCACCTCGTCCAGGCTTTCAACCTCAACCATGATGTGGACAACCCCGGCGGGGTGGGGGTGGTTGTAGAGCGCCAGGGAATGCTGGCGTGGATTGTCGGCGTGCATGAAATACACCCGGGCCTCGGGGGCGCCCTCGGGCATCGGTGGATACAGGTCGTCGCTGGGTTCCAGACCGATCAGGTCCTGGTAGAACGCGATGGTCTCCTCGGTGGCCGGTGCAGGCAGTACGGCGTGGCCGAAACCCATGTCGCCAGTGGTCTCATCGCCAGTAATGAACTGGCGGACACCTACCGGGGATATCAGCGGTGCATAATCCAGCTTCCTGCCGTAATACAACTCCAGCAGGTTGCCGGAGGGGTCGGTAACGGAGGCGAAACCACTGACGCAGCGCCCTTCGGCTTGCTCGGCGGTGCCGGCAGTCAGTTCATGGCCGGCGGCGGCCAGTCCCTGGCAGGTCGCCTCCCAGGCCGTCTGGTCGCGGAACTCAAGGCCACAGGCGAGTAAGCGGTCAGTATCGCCGGGCTCGAGCATGAAGCGGAACGGGTGATCGTCCATTCGGAGGTAGCGAGCGCCCTCGGTATCTTCCCGGTTGGCATCCATCAGGCCGAGAATGTTGGTGCCGAAGTCCATCCAGGCGGCAGTGTCCGTGGATTGAATTCTCAGGTAACCGATGCTGGCGACGCCCATTGTGTACTCCTCCTGCGGGTGGTGCGCGGCAGAGTGCTGCCGGGCAAAGTGGCTGGGTATTATGGATTATTTTTGTCCGGGCGACAGAGATTCATGCCGATTCACAGCCTGCTGGTATAAGTAAGAGGACCTGCCCTTAGCGCCAGCACCAGGATGAGCGCAAATGTCACAACCACGTGATCCTTCTCGTCATTGAGAACAGTCCACCGCTCCGTGATACTCGTGCTCCCTTCATTGATCTATAAAGGAGTGCCGTGACTGTGTCGCAGCCGGAAGTCCTAAGCCAGGCCTTTGAGCTTGGATTCACCTATACACGATCCACCGGGCCTGTGGTCGGCCGATTCCTGACCGCGCTCAGGGATCGTCGCATTATTGGCAATCGCGCCAGCGATGGGCGGGTGATTGTGCCGCCCATGGAGTATGACCCTGATACTGCCGAAGCTCTGGATGAATTCGTTGAGGTGGGGCAGGCCGGCGAAATCGTCAGCTGGTGCTGGGTCAAGCAACCACGAGACGCCCATCCTCTGGATGAGCCCTTTGCCTGGGCGATGATCAGACTCGATGGCGCAGACGTACCCATGGTCCATTGCATCAGGGCGGCGAGCGAAGATGCCGTCAAGACTGGCGGTCGGGTCAAGGCCGTGTGGGTCGATGAACCGCGTGGGTTTATCGATGATATCAAGTACTTCGAGCCGGCTTAGGAGAGTGTTATGAGTGAGCAGACCGAGATGATCACCGACATCGAAGCGCCTATCTACCTGAAGTACAACTTCACGGCGGGCCGGGCGCCATCGAAATTTCTATCGCGCCTCAAGAAGGGCGAGTTAACCGGCCAGCGTTGTCCCAGCTGTGCCAATGTTTATATTCCACCGCGTGGATCCTGCCCCGCCTGCGGTGTCGCTACCGAGGAAGAGGTGTTGCTGTCCGACAAAGCAACGGTCCAGTCGTTCACCATCGTCGCCATTCCGATACCCAACAACCCCATAGAGCCACCCTATGTGGTGGCCAACCTGGTGGCCGATGGTGCCAATATTGCCTTTATCCATTTGCTCAGCGAGTGCGTGAACGAAGACGTGCATATTGGCCAGCGAGTGCAGGCGGTATGGAAGCCTGAGGAAGAGTGGGATTATGCGATGGATAACATACGTTACTTCAAACCCCTCGATGAACCGGATGTACCGGTAGACCGGATAGGCACAGTGCCTTTCGAGGGTTTGCCCACGGCGTGGGAGGAGTGACGCCATGAAAGATATAGCTGTTGTCGCTTATAGCCAATCCGACTGCCTGGCTCAGGCGGGCGTTGCCAACGAGGTCGAGCTGATTATGCCGCAGCTGCGTGCTGTGTATGACCAGGTTGGCATTAATAATGCCCAGGATGTGGACTTTGTCTGCTCGGGCAGTTGTGACTATCTTCAGGGCGCCGCTTTCGCCTTTGTCGCGGGAGTGGATGCACTGGGTGCCGTTCCGCCCATCAAGGAATCCCATGTTGAGATGGATGCCGCCTGGGCGCTGTTCGAATCGATTCTGAAAATTCGTATGGATCAGGCAGACTCGGCACTGATTTACGGATTCAGTAAATCTTCGCCGGGCGAGCTGCCTATTGTTCTGTCTCAGCAACTTGACCCCTATTACCTCGCGCCACTGTGGGTAGATTATATTTCCCTGAATGCAATGCAGGCCCGAATCATGCTTGACCAGGGGCTTATCAGTGAGCGCGATATGGCAGAGGTTGTTGCCCGTTCGCGCAATAACGCACTGTCCAATCCTCATGCGCTGCTCAAGGGAGAGCACACCGTCGATGATGTTCTTGCCGAGGACACCTACCTGTCGCCGTTGCGACGCTCGGACTGTTGCCCGATTTCTGATGGCGCCGCGGCGATGATTATTTGTACGCCAGAGAAGGCCAGGGAGTGGGGGGTGCCCTATGCGTTGATTACGGGTATCGATCATCGAATGGAATCCCACAACCTGGGTATGCGTGATCTCACTGACTCGGTGTCGACTCGCAAGGCAGCTGCTGCTGCAGGCGTTGCCAGTGGTCAGATCGATGTCGCCGAACTCTACGCGCCGTTCAGCCACCAGGAAATTATTTTGAGTCGTGCTCTCGGACTCGCCGACGATACCGTAGTGAACCCCAGCGGTGGGGTTCTGGCCGGCAACCTGATGATGGCGTCTGGCATATCCCGAATAGGGGAAGTGTTCAATCGTATCGTAGCCGGTGAAGCCCGGCGCGGCGTGGCTCACGCGACCAGTGGTGCCTGCCTGCAACATAATCTCGTGACTGTCCTGGAGGCCGTGTAATGGCTGAATTAGCAGCAGTGGTTGGCATTGGCCAGACCAGTTATAAGACCAAGCGTGGCGACGTTTCTATCGCCGGGCTGGTGCGCGAGGCGGCCCAGAATGCGTTGGATGACGCAGGCCTCGGCTTCGACGATATCGATGCGGTCATTATTGGCAAGGCGCCGGATATGTTTGAGGGCATTGTTATGCCCGAGATCTACCTGGCGGACGCACTCGGTTGCAATGGTAAGCCCATGATGCGTGTGCATACCGCAGGTTCCGTGGGTGGCTCAACTGCTCTGGTTGCAGCGTCACATGTACAAAGCGGTATGTTCAAGCGGATTCTTACAGTCACTTACGAGAAACAATCCGAATCCAATGCGATGTGGGCCCTGTCTACGCCGCAGCCTTTCTCGGTTCACCTGAATGCCGGCGCCGGAGGTTATTTTGCGCCGATCATCCGCGAGTACATTCGCCGCTCCAATGCGCCCGCCGATGTCGGGATCAAGGTCGCGGTGAAGGATCGCCTGCATGGCGCGCGCAATCCGCTGGCCCACCTGCAGAAGCCCGATATCACCATGCAGGAGGTTGAAGAGTCCTTTATGTTGTGGGATCCGATTCGCTTTCTGGAGGCCTGTCCATCCTCGGACGGCGCCTGCGCCATGGTTATTGCCAATGAAGAGTTGGCCGAGCAGTCGCCTAAAAAGCCCGCCTGGATACGCGGCGGTGCCATGCGCTCAGAACCAACCATGTATGCTGGCCGGGAAGAAGTGAATCCGCAGGCCGGCCGGGATTGTGCGGCAGATGTTTACCGCCAGGCTGGTATTACCGATCCGCGCCGGGATCTCGACTGTGCCGAGGTGTATGTGCCATTCAGTTGGTACGAGCCCATGTGGCTGGAAAACCTGGGCTTTGCAGAAGAGGGGGAGGGCTGGAAGTTAACAATGGAAGGTGCTACTTCTCTCGATGAGGGCGGCGACATCCCCTGGAATTGTTCGGGCGGCGTACTGTCCTCAAATCCTATTGGCGCCTCCGGGATGATTCGATTTGCCGAGGCCGCCCGCCAGGTCCGTGGAGACGCCGGCGATCACCAGGTCGAAGGTGCGAAGCTGGCATTGGGTCACGCCTACGGTGGCGGCGCCCAGTTTTTCTCGATGTGGGTCGTTGGTGCAGAGAAGGCCTGACAACAGGTCGCTATAAGGAACTTATAATGGCAAAGCATTTTAATATCGCTGACATGTTTGAGATGGTTGCCGACAAGGTGCCGTCTCGTGACGCCCTGGTCTGCGGTGATCAGCGGGCCAGCTTCGCTGATCTCGAGACGCGTTCAAATCGTCTGGCGCACTACCTGAGCGAGCGGGGGGTTAAGGCCGGTGATCATGTCGGCCTCTACCTGTACAACTGTAATGAGTATCTCGAAGGCATGATGGCCTGCTTCAAGATAAGGGCCGTACCGATCAATGTGAATTATCGCTACGTGCAGGAAGAGTTGCTCTACATCTTCGACAACGCGGATATGGTGGCCTGCATCCATAACCGTGAGTTCATTCCCCACATCGCAGAAATCCGTGCGTCGGCGCCGGATCTGCACACCTACATTTACGTGAACGATGACAGCGATTTTGATCCCGCCGACATTGATACGGCGGAGTTTGAGTCCGTCATGGCAGGCCAGTCCGAGGAACGCGATTTTGGTGAGCGCTCGGATGATGATCTTTTCGTACTTTATACCGGTGGTACCACCGGCATGCCCAAGGGCGTGATGTGGCCGCACAAGAGTGTCTTCTTCGCCGCCATGGGTGGCGGTGGCTGGTTCCATCCCGATGGTGCTGTCACCGAACCCGAACAAATTGCTGATCGGGTGGGCGACTTCCCGATAGTCGGGATGGCGCTGGCGCCCCTGATGCACGGGGCTTGTTGGTGGTATGCCTGCATCCAGTTACTGGCGGGTAATACCGTCGTTCTGAATCCTGCTCGTTCGCTGGTCGGGGAAGACGTCTGGGATATCGTCGCCAGGGAAAAGGTCAACGCCTTGTCGATTGTTGGCGACGCGATGGCAGTGCCATTACTTGATTCGCTGGACGCCAACCCGGAGCGTTGGGACCTGAGCTCTGTGTTCAGTGTGGGTTCCGGTGGAGCGGTTTTCTCGGAAAGCAAACAAGAGGCTTTCCGCCAGCATTTCCCCAACGTTTTTATTACCAATTCCTTTGGATCCTCCGAGAGCGGCAATATGGGGATGGACGGCGGTGGCAAGAAAGGCCAGGGCCTGGGCAACGTTGTAAAAAGCGAGTTTATGTCTGTGGTCAGCGATGTAGAGGGTCAACCCCATCTACATGTAAAGCCCGGTGACATGGGTATTTTTGCGCGCAGTGGTTTTATCCCGGTGGGTTACTACAACGACCCTGAAAAAACCGCTAAAACCATTGTTGAAGTGGATGGGAAACCCTGGTTGCTACTTGGGGACGAAGCGCGGCTGGAAGACGACGGTAGCATCACCGTGTATGGCCGCGGTTCGAACTGCATCAACAGTGGCGGTGAGAAGATTTTTCCTGAGGAAGTGGAGCAGGCACTGAAGGCCCATCCCGACATTTTTGACTGTCTCGTAGTGGCTACGCCAGATGAACGTTTCGGCAGTAAGGTGACGGCCGTAGCGGCCGTGCGTGGCGATGCCCAACTCAATCTGGAATCTGTTCAGGAAGAGGCGCGCAAGCACATTGCCGGGTACAAGGTGCCCCGCGAATTACATGTCGTCGAGGTAGTGCCCAGGGCCCCCAGTGGTAAGCCCGCCTACCCCAAGGCGCTGGAAATTGCCCTGGCGGGTGATCACCGCGTTAACTAGCCAGAAGGAGAAAGCCGTGGCTGAACTGCCCATAAGCACCAGCAATTGCATCATCGAGCAGGATGGCCACGTGCTGATTGTTACCTTGAATCGACCGGAGGCGAAAAACGCCTTCAGCCCGGAGATGCTCCTGGGGATGTACAAGGCATGGCGCCTGCTGGAAGAAGATGATGGGCTCTACTGTGCCATCCTCACCGCCAACGGCGATACGTTCTGTGCGGGTATGGATCTTAAGGCTGGCGCGGACGGTGAACAGCGTTCCACCGACGAGTTTATGGCGCTGATGGCCGAGGTCCCCAATATCCATTGGCAAGCGCTGTTGCGTGATAACAGACCCAATAAACCGATTATCCTTGCTGTCGAAGGCTACGCATTGGCCGGCGGTACGGAAATACTGCAAGGTACAGATATACGTGTTGGTGCCGACAACGCGATTTTCGGTGTTACCGAAGTGGCCCGGGGCCTGTACCCCATGTCAGGTTCCACAGTTCGTCTGCGCCGACAGATTCCCTACTGTCTGGCCGCCGAGATGTTGTTGTGCGGCGACCATATCACCGCAGACCAGGCACTTCAGTTTGGGCTTATCAATCGGGTGGTGCCCGCCGGTACCACTCTGGCAGTGGCCCGCGAGTTCGCCGCCAAAATCTGCGCCAATGGACCGCTGGCTGTAAAAGCAGTTACCCGCTCATTGCGTGAACACCAGGAGTGCATGTCAGAGGAAGACGCCATGGTGGCCTCGGATGAGTTGGCCGGCCCGGTGTTCGCTTCGACCGACGCCCGCGAGGGGATGAAGGCCTTCAAGGAAAAGCGGCCGGCAAACTTTACCGGCAGCTGACTGGTACCCCTGCCTTGCAGGCTTCATAATAGCGCTCCCGCATTCCATGGATAGCAAACGATGACAGATACAGCCAGGGTGTTTAACGAGGTTGTAGCGCAGCGGCGTTCACTGCGCGCATTTTTGCCGGAGCCGGTGTCGCAAGAGGTTCTGGACGAGGTGTTTGGCATAGCGTTGCGTGCACCCAGTAACTGCAATAGCCAGCCCTGGCTGGTGCATGTTGTGTCAGGTGCAAAGCTTAATGACCTGCGTGCAACCTTGCCCGGTCGCTTTCTTGCCGGCGAACTGAGCCTGGATTTCCCCTACGACGGTAAATATGAGGGCGTTTACAAGGAGCGCCAGTATGGTGCAGCGCAGGCGCTCTACGATGCCCTGGGTATCGCCCGGGAAGAGAAGGACCGCAGGCAGCAGGCCTTCATGCGCAACTTTACTTTTTTCGATGCGCCGCATCTTGCTTTATTGTTTCTGCCGGAGCCCTTTGGGCTACGCGAAGCTGCCGATCTCGGCATGTTTGCCCAGACGATTATGCTTGGCTTGACTGCCCATGGCCTGGGCAGTTGCCCGCAGACGGCCCTGAGTTTTCATGCCGATTACCTGCGCGAGCAGTTGTCCATAGATGCCAGCAATAAACTGATGTTTGGTATTTCCTTTGGTCATCCTGCCACCGAAGATCCCGCCAACCAATGTGTCACCGACAGGGCTGATCTCAGCGATGTCGTGACCTTTCACTCCTGACAGGAGGCTACCCATGACGGAAAAAATCGCCACCCGTAACGACGATGGTGTGCTCGTTGTAACCTTGAATCGACCGGAGAAGAAGAACGCTGTAGATAACAGCATGTGGGTGGCCATGCGGGATATTTTCAATGCCGCTGCTGCCGACGATTCGGTTATTTGTGTCCTGTTGCACGGTGCCGGTGATAACTTCTGCGCCGGGGTGGATCTGACCAGCTTTGGCGGCGATGACGGGGGAGCGGAGCACCCCTTCGAAAGCGCTGCTCGCGCTGTTGCCGATTTCGACAAGCCCATCGTGGCGGCCGCCCAGGGTGTAGCGGTGGGGGGTGGAGCCACCGTACTGTTTCACTGTGACATCGTTTACGGTGGTGAAAGCCTGCGCCTGCGCCTGCCTTTCGCCAGTCTCGCGCTGGCGCCTGAGTGGGCCAGCAGTTACATGTTGCAGGCTAATATCGGTGCTCAACGCGCTGCCGAGTTGTTCTACACCGCCGAGTGGGTAGATGCCGACAAGGCCCATTCGATTGGAATCGTTGCCGACGTGCTGCCCGATGCCAACCTGTTCGAGCACGCCATGAATAAAGCGCAGGAAATTGCCCAGTGGCCAGTCAGTTCGTTACGGGAAATCAAGCGCTGTCTGCGCCTTCACCATACCGCGTCAATTGATGCCGCTTTCAAGGCGGAGCAGGCCGCGATGGCCCGCCAGGCGATGTCAGAAGACAATATCGAGGCGCTGACAGCCTTTATGGAAAAGCGGCCACCGAACTTCCGTCGCGGTTGAATGGGGGGCGTTTCAGGGCTGCACGAAGTCGGTAACTTCCAGGCTGAACCCTGACAGGGCATTGAATCGCACGGGTTCAGACATGATTTTCATCTTGCCCACACCCAGACGCCTCAGGATTTGTGATCCCGTGCCTATCCAGCGGTAGTTGGGGCTACTGTTACCGACATTGCCACCGGTGACACTCGCTGGTTCAGGAAACTGCAGTACCTCTGCCAGGCTGTCTTCGACCGATGGCGTCTGGCCGATCATTACCACGACCCCGCAACCAGCCTCGGCGATGTGTTGCATTGCCCGGCGGTAGGACCAGCCGGGCGCTTTCCCCGGGATCTGAGTGCCAAGGACATCCCTGAGCGTATTTACGGTCTGGACCCTGATAAGAGTTTCTTTATCTTCGACAATATCGCCGCGCGCCAGGGCATAGTGCAGGGTGTTATCAATCAGGTCGAGGAAGGTGTGCAACTCGAAGTCGCCCCACTCGGTGCTGACGGTCTTGCTGTCGCGTAACTCTACCGATTGTTCGTGCAATGCCCGGTATTCGATCAGATCGGCGATGGTACCCATCTTCAGTCCGTGTTTGACCGCGAATTCTTCCAGCTGCGGGCGGCGCGCCATAGTGCCGTCTTCGTTCATTATTTCGACGATGAGGGCCGCTGGGGCGAAGCCTGCCATCCTCGCCAGATCGACGCCTGCCTCGGTATGGCCAGCGCGGCGCAGTACGCCGCCAGGTTTGGCTACCAGGGGGAATATATGTCCGGGCTGATTGATGTCCTGGCCAGTGGCATCCGCTTTGATGGCCTGCAACACTGTGTGTGACCTCTGCACCGAGCTTATACCGGGCCCTTTGCGCTCGGCAGCGTCGATGGAAACCGTGAAATTGGTTTCGTGCTGTGAGCGATTGTCGCGCACCATCAGCGGCAACTGCAGCTGCCGGGCCCGCTCCTCGGTAATGGGCATGCAGATCAGGCCGCAGGCTTCGGAAGCGAAGAAGGTGATGACCTCTGGGGTCACCGCCTCCGCAGCGATGATCAGGTCGCCCTCGTTTTCCCGATCTTCGTCATCCATAAGGATGACCATTTTGCCGTCGCGAATATCGTCGAGCAGGTCTGGTACTGTACTGAGAGCCATAAGGCGAACCTGTGTCTGCGGTTAGAGCATTTCGATGGCGACAGCGGTTGCTTCACCGCCACCGATACACAGGGCGGCTACGCCCCGGCTTTTGCCCAGCTTTTTCAGGGCGTACATCAGGCTGACAATAATACGTGACCCTGTCGAGCCGATCGGGTGACCCTGGGCGCAGGCGCCGCCGTGAATGTTGACTTGCGCATGGTCAAGCCCGAGATCATCAATGGCCATCATGGTGACCATGGCGAAGGCTTCGTTGATTTCAAACAGATCTACGTCTGCGGCGGTCCAGCCGGTCTTTGCAAACAGTTTTTTGACCGCGCCAACCGGAGCGATAGTGAATTCCTCCGGTGCCTGGCTGTGGCGCGCATGGCCGACGATGCGTGCCATTGGCGCAAGGCCGCGTTGTTCAGCCTCAGCACCACTCATCATAACCAGCGCACTGGCGCCGTCCGAAATAGAGCTGGAATTGGCGGCTGTGATGGTGCCTTCTTTGGCAAAAGCCGGTCGCAGACCGGGAATTTTCTCGACCGCCGCCTTGTGGGGCTGCTCGTCATCAGTGATGACTGTGTCGCCCTTGCGACTGGAGACGGTCACCGGGGTGATTTCCGCTGCCAATGAGCCATCATCGATCGCTGTCTTGGCGCGGTTGAGAGATTCAATGGCGAAGGCATCCATTTGCTCGCGGGTCAGCTTGCGCTCGTCGGCAGTCTCCTGCGCAAAAGTACCCATGGCGCGGCCTGTATAGGCATCTTCCAGGCCGTCGAGAAACATGTGGTCGTAGAGCTTGCCGTTGCCGGTACGCACGCCGGCGCGCGCACCCACAATCATGTGCGGCGCGTTGCTCATGCTTTCCAGTCCGCCGGCCAGCACGATCTTGTTGGTGCCGGCCATGATGCTGTCATAACCAAAAATGGCAGCTTGCATACCACTGCCGCAGGCTTTGTTAACCGTGACAGCGCCAGTGGATTTGGGTATATCGGCGCCGATGGCAGCCTGTCTGGCAGGGCACTGCTTCAGTCCGGCGGGTAACACGCAACCCATGAAAACTTCGTCGATATCGGCCGCAGGTACACCGCTGCGCTCTACTGCCGCGCGAATGGCAGTGGACCCTAATTCAGTGGCGGGGACGGTGGACAGACAGCCCTGTAAGCCGCCCATCGGTGTGCGGGCGCCATTGACGATAACTACGGAATCATTGCTCATAGTGGTGTTCCAGTGTTTGCGGTGAACGGGTGCTTCCTGTGGGTCTTATCAACGACCGGCAGTAGCCAAAAAGGGCGCTAATTTAGCCATAGACAAGCGCCATTCACAAGTCGGGTCAGTTGTCCTGCGGGGCAAAAAGCTTGCCTCTTACGGCTTGCCGATAGGCCAGTGGGTTCATGCCCGCGTGTCGACGAAACAGTTGGCCGAAATAGCTGACATCCTGTAGCCCGGTTTGCCAGGCTATATCGTTGACTGGAAGGTTGCTGTGGCGCAGCAGGTCCTTGGCCAGGGCAACACGGAGAGTCTGCAGATAAGCCTGGGGACTTAAGCCGGTGGCCTGGCGAAACCGTCGATTCAGGGTGCGTACGCTCAGGCCAAGATGTTCGGCGAGACTCGCCAGGGTGATTGGCGTTGACAGATGTTCCTGTAGCCATTCCTGGGCCTCCAGAACCGTTTCGTCGTGATGCGAAGTCAGGGGTTCTTCCTGGTAGGCGGCACCGCTGAAAGAGCGGCGAATCTCGGGGGAAAACTGGTTTTCCACAGCCCGGGCGATGCGGCTGCCAAACCACTCCTCGACCAGGTGAATCATAACATCGGCGATCGAGTTAACGCTGCCTACGCAGTAGTAATTGTCGCATTGGGTGATCAGGTGCCGTGTTTTGAGCTTCACCCGGGGGTAGCGAGCAGCAAAACGATCGAAGTAATGCCAGTGGGTGGTCGCCGGTTTGCCGTCGAGCAGCCCGGTTTCTGCCAGCAGATAGCTCGCTGTTCCCACAGTACAAATTTTGGTGCCGGTAGCCGCGTGCGCTTCTACCGATGGCAGCCAGTCGCGGGCGGCATCGACGGTGGGCAACGGGCTGCGCCAGATAGCCGGTAGCAGCAATAGGTCGAGGTGCGGCAGTTGGTCGATTGTGAGGTCGGGTTTGAGGGTGATACCGGTGCCCAGGGTAAGTTGCCGCCGTGCCGGCGCGGCAAGCAGAAAACGGACCTGTGGTTTGCCTCGCTTGCGCAGGCTGGCCATTTGGCTGGCGGCCAGCAGGATTTCCATGGGCAGGGTAATACTGGTAGCCAGGGCATCGGGGTAGACCAGGGCGGCAGCGGTGTACATCGGCCATTCTCATTGATCGAAATGGCTAAAATACCATAAAAAGTGGCCGTAATGAGATATCAATGATAGGTCTGTAAACGTACACTGAGGTCACTAGCTAACAGGGCCAGGGCGATACAAGATGAGCAGACCGCGGTTACCGGTGATTGTTGGGTTTGGCGGTGTCAACGGCGCTGGCCGCGCCTCGAGTCATCACGCGTTCAATCGCCTGGTTCAGGATGCGTTGCCAGCAGGCCAGCGTGATCGGACGTTGGCGGCACTGGCCAGAATGATGCAACTGGAATCGGCCGAGGGTAGCGAGCAGTACATTCTCGATCACACGCTGGTCCGTCGCGTGGAGGAACAACACTTTAATGTCGATTCCGTGGCCTGGAACCGACGCTTCCCGACACAGAGCAATGGCCACCCGGTCAACTTCGACGTCAAGCGGCAGAACCTGCCCGAGATCATCCCCCCCGACTGGGTGGTCACGCCCACGTCGGTAACGCATGTCAATGTGCAGATTATCGGACAGCAGGATTTTCTTCTGCCAACCCACCGTGAATTCGAAGTGAAAGCCGCCGGTCAGTTGCCCACCGGCTTCGATCCCGGAACGCTATATGCCTCGCGCAGTCATCCGCGCGGCTTGCAGATGACTGTCTACGCAGCGTCGGATGCCCTCGGTAGCCTGGGCATCGACTGGGAGTCCATCAGTCGGCACGTCGGCGCCGATGAAATAAGCGTCTATGCCGGCAGTGCCATGGGCCAGCTCGATGGTGCCGGCGCCGGTGGGATGTTGAAAGCCCGCTATAACGGGCAGAGGGTGACGTCGAAATTCTGTCCGCTGGGACTGGCCGAGATGCCGGCTGACTTTATCAACGCCTATGTGCTGGGCACCATGGGTTCGACAGGAGCCAGCCTCGGCGCCTGCGCATCGTACCTGTACAACCTCCGTCACGGTATCGAAGACATCCGCAGCGGTCGCTCCCGGGTAGCGTTTATCGGATCGGCAGAAGCGCCGGTCAATCCGGAAATTATGGAAGGCTATGCGGCTATGGGTGCGCTTGCCACCGATAAGGGGCTGCGTGAAATAGATGGCCTGGACGATGGGCAGGCCCCTGACCATCGACGTGCCTGTAGACCCTTTGCCGACAACTGCGGGTTTACGATTGCCGAGTCCGCCCAAATGACGGTGCTGTTCGACGACGAACTTGCGATGGAGTTGGGAGCGACCATTTTCGGTGCCGCCACCGATGTTTTCGTGAATGCCGACGGTTTCAAAAAGTCCATCTCGGGCCCGGGTGTGGGTAATTACATCACGATGTCCAAGGCACTGGCCGCCGCGCGAGCGATCGTCGGTGAAGAGCGCTTGCGCAGCGGCGGGCTGGTGCAGGCCCACGGTACCGGTACGCCCCAGAACCGGGTTACTGAATCGGAAATCATGAGCCAGACTGCGCAAGCCTTTGGCATCGACAGTTGGCCGGTGGCTGCGCTGAAATGTTATCTCGGTCATTCGCTGGGTTCGGCCTCCGGCGACCAGGTCAACGCTACGCTGGGTACCTGGGCCAGTGGTTTGATTCCGGGTATCACCACGATAGATGACCTGGCTGACGACGTTCGTCAGGATAATCTTGCGTTCAGTACGCGTCATCGCGAGATTGATCCTGAACAGCAGGCTTACGCAGTGATCAATTCCAAGGGCTTCGGTGGCAATAATGCCTCTGCTACCCTGTTGAGCCCGGCGGTGACCAACCAGATGCTCCAGTCCCGCTATTCGGCCAAGGAGTGGCAGGCCTGGGAACGCGCCAACGAGGCGGTACTCGCCCAGCAACAATGTTACGATGACGACATGATCGCCGGCACCCGGGCGCCTGTGTACAACTTTGATCACGGGGTTCTTGCTGATAGCGATGTTGCGCTGGATGAGCACGAAATGCGCGTGGGCGAGCACAGAATCTCACTGGCGCTGTCCTCGCCTTATGAGGATATGAAACTGCGCTGATCAACGCTCCGTTCGGTCAGCTTCAATGAACGAAGGAGTTTTGCGCAATGAGTAAAAAACAACTGGCGGTGTTGCTGGGGCTGCTGGCGTTGATCGCGATGTTTTTCCTGCTGGACCTGGGTCAGTACTTTAATCTCGAATATTTCAAGGCCAATCAGGCCCGTTTCGATGCGTTCTACCAGGACAACCCGCTACTGACCATAGTGGCGTTCTTCGCAGTTTATGTCGCGGTTACAGGACTGTCTTTGCCCGGTGCAGCGATTATGACCCTGGTCGCTGGTGCCCTGTTCGGCCTCTGGACGGGAACCTTGCTGGCGTCCTTTGCCAGTAGCCTTGGCGCGACCCTGGCCTTCCTTTTTTCCCGTTATATCTTGCGCGATGCGGTGCAGAATCGCTTTGCCCATCACCTCGTTGCCATTAACAAGGGCATCGAGCGCGAGGGCGCTTTATATCTTTTTACGCTGCGCCTGGTGCCGGTCTTTCCTTTTTTCGTGATCAACCTTGTCATGGGCCTGATGCCCATCCGGACCCTGACGTTCTACTGGGTGAGCCAGGTCGGGATGCTGGCCGGCACCGTGGTATACGTTAACGCCGGCACCCAACTAGGCCAGCTGGAATCACTGTCCGGTATTCTTTCCCCGGGTATTATTCTGTCCTTTGTCTTATTGGGGGTGTTCCCGCTGCTGGCGAAAACCATTGTCGGCAAGATCTCCGCACGGCGGGTTTACCAGGGCTTTACCCGACCAACGCACTTCGACACTAACATGGTGGTCGTTGGCGCAGGCTCTGCAGGGCTCGTCAGTTCGCTCATCGCGGCGGCGGTGAAGGCTCGCGTAACGCTGATAGAGAAACACCGTATGGGCGGCGATTGTCTCAATACGGGATGTGTACCTTCCAAGTCTCTTATTCGCTCGGCACGCTTCGTCGCGGAGAGTCGCCGCTGTCAGGAGCTGGGTATTGCCAGTGCCGAGCTGAAGTTTGAATTTTCAGAGGTGATGGAACGTGTGCAGCGGGTGATCAAGACGATCGAGCCTCACGACTCCGTGGAGCGTTTTACCGGTCTGGGTGTGGACTGCGTAGAAGGTGCTGCGACGATTCACAGTCCCTTCGAGGTTGAGGTGAATGGTAAGAGGATCACCACCCGTAATATCATTGTGGCGACCGGCGCCCGACCGGCCTTTCCGCCAGTACCTAATATCGAGGCGATGGATCCGCTGACGTCTGACACGATCTGGGAAATACGGGAAAACCCCGGCCGGTTGTTGGTGCTCGGTGGTGGTCCGGTCGGTTGCGAACTGTCCCAGAGTTTCTGCCGACTCGGCGTCCAGGTAATTCAGGTGTTGCGCGGCCCTCGCCTGTTGCGCAGGGAAGATCCGGAGGTATCCGAGTTGGTACAGGCGCGTTTCCTTGCCGAGGGTGTTGATCTGCGCCTGAATCACACCATGCTCGAGTTCGCCGAAGACGAGCACGGTCGCAAGCTTGTGTGCGAGCACGAGGGCGAACGGGTGGAGATACGTTTTGATCGACTGCTGGTGGCGACGGGGCGGCAGGCCAATGTCACCGGCTTCGGGCTGGAAGCACTCGATGTGCCGATGAACAAGGATGGGACGATTGAGGTCAACGAGTACCTGCAGACGAAGTACCCGAATATATATGCCTGTGGCGACGTCGCCGGGCCGTTTCAATTTACGCACACGGCCTCCCATCAGGCCTGGTACGCGTCGGTGAATGCGCTGTTTGGCAGTTTTCGGCGTTTCAAGGTCGACTATTCGGTGATCCCGGCAGCCACCTTTACCGAGCCCGAAGTGGCCCGCGTGGGCTTGAATGAGCAGGAGGCGAAAGCACAGGGCATAGCCTGTGAGGTGACCACCTACGGTCTCGATGATCTTGATCGGGCGATTGCAGACGAGGAGGCCTACGGTTTTGTAAAAGTACTGACCGTGCCTGGCAAGGACCGCATTCTCGGTGCGACTATCGTTGGCGAGCACGCCGGCGAACTCATTGCCGAGTTCATTACTGCCATGCGTCACGACCTTGGGCTTAACAAGATACTTGGTACTATACATATTTATCCGACTTTGATGGAGGCAAACAAATTTGCGGCAGGTAACTGGAAGAGAGCCAATGCACCGACCGGGCTTTTGGCCTGGGTTGAGAAGTTTCATCGATGGCAACGCAGAGCGGGGTTGAACGAGACATGACAGCAGACAATACCCCGATTATCGTCGGCGTAGGCCAGTACACGGAACACCTGGACAGCCCCGACTACAGTGCTTTGCCACCACAGCACCTGGCGGCCCGGGCGATAACGGCCGCGCTTGCCGATTCAGGCGTCGATGACCTGGCCGGACAGGTCGACTGCCTCGCTGCGGTGGCACTGGTGGTGGATTCCGTCGCGGACAAGATTAAAAGTCTGGTTGCTCCCTTTGGTGGCCCCGACCTGTTTCCGCGGGCGGTCACTCATCAGTTGGGGATATCCCCGGCGGCGACAATCTACTCGGCGGCCTGTGGCAATGAGCCACAGCACCTGGTGGCCGAGATGGGAGAGGCGATTGCGCGAGGTGAGCATTCGCTGGTGGTTTTGTGTGGTGCCGAGGCCGCAGCCAGCCAACGACAGGCCCAACGTAGCGGGCAGGTTCTGGACTGGACCGATCACAGTGATGGCCAGTGTGAAGTCCGTGACCCGGGCTTCACGGCGCTGCAAACACCGCACATGGCCGACAATGGTTTACTCAGGCCTGTGGAGATCTACCCATTGTTTGAGCACGCGCGTCGGGCCCGCCTCGGGGCTTCCAGGGATGACTATCAGGCGCAGATGGGGGCGTTGTTTGCCCGCTTTAACAAGGTTGCCGTAGACAACGAGTATGCCATGTCCCGCAAGCCACTGAGCGCGGAGGACATTGCAACGGTGAGCCCGGGTAATCGTCTGATTGCCGATCCCTATCCCAGGCACATGGTCGCCCGCGACGGCGTCAATCAGGGTGCAGCGGTCTTGCTGACATCAGTGGGTCGTGCCAGGCAGTTGGGTATCGACGAAAGTCAGTGGGTCTACCTTCACGGTCATGCCGATACCAAGGAGAAGGGCATTGATCAACGCCCCGACCTTGGCGCCTCGCCGGCGATGGTGGCGGCCTATAAAGCAGCCCTGTCCCGAGCCAACGTGAGTATCGAGGAGATCAGCTATTTTGACCTGTACAGTTGTTTTCCTATTGCGGTGTTCAGCGCAATGGATGGCCTGGGGCTCTCGGTGCAGGACCCTCGCCCATTAACGGTAACCGGCGGACTACCATTTTTCGGTGGCCCGGGTAATAACTACTCCATGCATGCGATCGTGTCGATGGTCGAGCGGTTGCGTCAGGACCCCGGAAGTTTTGGTGTGGTGGGCGCCAATGGCGGATTTCTGTCCAAACACTCCGCTGGAGTTTACTCAACCACCCCGGTGTCGACCTGGCAGCCTTTCGATAGCAGTGAATTGCAGCGCGAGCTGGACGAAGTGCCGGCTGCTGCATTCACTGAACAGCCGGACGGGGAGGCGGTGGTAGAGACTTACACGGCTGTACCTGCCCAGGATGGCTTTCGTGGCATTATCGTGGGCCGGCTGGCTGCCACCGACGAGCGGTTTCTTGCAACTACCGAACCGGGTGATCCCACCGCCGGTAATCTACTGGCGACGGAAGACCTGTTGGGCGTACAGGGGCAGGTGTCTGTGTCTGAGCAGGGCAACCGTTTCCGTTTTACCCCGTAGTAAGGCGAGTGATGGCCGCCGCATTGATCATGCCGGCAGCCATCAACGTATCAGCTAGATACGTTCGATGATGATAGCCGGCGCCATGCCGCCGGCGGCACACATGGTGACCAGCCCGAACTGCTTATCCTGACGCTCAAGCTCATCGAGCACGGTGCCGATGAGTATCGAACCGGTAGCACCGATAGGGTGGCCCAGCGCCATCGCCCCGCCATTGACGTTGACCTTGTCGCGATCGAGGTCCAGGTCACGAATGAATTTTTCCGCGACGACCGAAAATGCTTCGTTGATCTCGAACAGGTCGATGTCAGACAGCGCAAGACCGGCTTTAGCCAATACTTTCTTGGCAGCTGGTACCGGTGCATTGAGCATCAATGTCGGCGAGTCGCCGACATTGGCCATTGCCACGATGCGAGCCCTGGGCTTCATGCCGTGGGCCTTCGCGTAGTCGGGGGAGGCCAGCAAGACCGCGGCGGCGCCATCGACCACACCAGAAGAGTTACCGGCGTGATGCACGTGATTGATCTTGAGATCAGGATACTTCTGCAGCACCAGGCCGCGGAAGGTTGTGCCATCTTCGTCCAGCGGATAATCGGCCAGTGCCTCAAAAGAGGGCTTCAGTTCGGCAAGGCTATCAAGTGTGGTGTTGGGCCGGGGAAACTCCTCGTGATCCAGCGCCAGGCTGCCATCGGGCTTGTAGACCGGCACCAGGCTGCGGCTGAAGTGGCCATTGGCGATGGCGTTGGCGGCTCGCTGTTGGGATAACACCGCGAGGCTGTCCACCGCTGTGCGGTCGATGCCTTCCAAGGTAGCGATGGCATCCGCACAGACACCCTGATGGGGTTGTGGGTGCACTTCACGCAGACGCAAATTATCGCTGTCGATAAACGGAGACTGGTTGCCGTCTAGCCCGAAGGTCGACATCATCTCGCAGCCCCCGCCTATAACCAGGTCTTCCATTCCGGACATGATGGTTGCAGCGGCGAAGTTGACGCTGGTGATACCGGAGCCGCAGAAACGGTCCAGTGTTACGCCAGAGGATTGCGTATTGTAGCCGGCATCCAGGGCTGCCATGCGGGCGAGGTCGCCCGCTTGCTGGCCGCGCTGCGAGCTGGTGCCAAAAATGATGTCGTCGACCTCCGCGGTATCCAGTGCATTGCGTTCGGCAATCGCCTTCAGGACTGTCGCTCCAAGGTGCTGTGGGTGCTGGTCGGCGAGAGCGCCCTTGCCGCGTTTGCCGATACCACGGGGTGTTCGGCAGGCGTCAATAATCCATGCTTCTGACATAGCAGTTCTCCTTATTTACCTTTCCAGTTGGGTGCGCGCTTCTCGGCGAAGGCAGTCGCGCCCTCGATGGCGTCCTCGCTGACAAATACCGGTTGCACGATCTCATTTTGCTTGTCGAACATGATATCGCTGGTCCAGTCCTGAGCAGACGAAACGACTTGCATGCTGGCGGCAACCGCCAGTGGGCCATTGGCCGCAATTTTGGCTGCCAGTGCTGTAGCTGCCTCCAGTGCGGTACCGGAAGGTACAACCTGATTGATCAGGCCGAGCTCATAGGCGCGCTGGGCGCTGATAAAATCGCCGGTGAGAGCCAGTTCCATGGCGATCCGATAAGGAATTTGCTTGGGCAGCTTGGCCAGCCCGCCGGCGGCGGCAGCGAGCCCCCGCTTGACCTCGGGGATACCAAACTTGGAATCCTCTGCGGCAACAATCAGATCGCAGCTAATCGCCATTTCAAAACCGCCGGCAAGGGCGTAGCCCTCCACGGCCGCAATAATCGGCTTGTTCGCGCGGTATTCGGTCAGCCCGGCGAAGCCGCGGCCAGGGATATGCGGTGTTTCGCCGCTGACAAAAGCTTTCAGGTCCATGCCCGAGCAGAACGAACCTCCTGCACCGGTGAGGATCCCCACCCGCAGGTCGTCGTTGCCCTCAAGTTCGTCGGCTGCCGCGACAAAGCCCTCGGCCAGCGCGCGGTTGGCAGCATTTTTCGCTTCCGGACGATTCAGTGTGATGGTGAGAACGCCGTTGTCAGCGCTGGTAAGTACTTCATTTGCCATGATTTGCTCTCCTTTTATGCTTGATTAATGTAGTGGACGCCAAACTGGGCGAGGCCCTCGACCATAGCGCCCTTGGCTTCGGCTTCTGGGCTGGACGCGGTGCCGATCAGGGCTCTTTTCTTAATGCCCTGCAAAATAGCCGCGAGGCGGAAAAAGCAGAACACAAGATAGAAGTTCCAGTTGTCGATTGAACTGCGACCGGTGCGTTCACAGTAACGGTCTATGTACTCCTGGTCACCGGGGATGCCGAAGTCGGCACGGTTTACCTCCAGCAACCCTCGCAGGCTGCCATCGCCCGGTAATTGCCAGGCCATGACCTGGTAAGCCAGGTCGGCCAGTGGGTGGCCCAGTGTAGATAGCTCCCAATCCAGCACGGCAATGATCCTGGGCTCGGTAGGATGGAACATCAGGTTGTCGAGGCGATAATCGCCGTGCACCAGGCTATTGGCCCCGTCGTCCGCGGGCATGTTTGCGGGCAGCCATTCCAACAGTGTTTCCATGGCCTCACTGTGCTCGGTCTCGGAAGCACGGTATTGCTTGGTCCAGCGACCTACCTGCCTCTCGAAGTAGTTACCTGGTCGGCCGAAGTCACCCAGACCCACCTTGTCGACGTCGACCTTGTGCAATGCAGCCAGGACCCGGTTCATGTCATCGTAAATCGCACTTCGCTCAGCATTGCTGCTCACCTCGGGCAAGGTAGGGTCCCAGAAAACCCGACCCTCGAGATATTCCATGAGATAGAACATGGAGCCCACAATGCTCTCGTCTTCACACAACAGGAAGGTCTTGGGGACGGGCACGTCAGTGTCAGCGAGGGCGCTGATAACCCGGAACTCGCGGTCGACAGCATGCGCCGAGGCCAGTAGTTCGCCGGGCGGCTTGCGCCGCAGAACGTACTGCTGGTCGCCGGCGGTAACCTTGAAGGTGGGGTTGGATTGCCCGCCCGCGAATTTCTCTGCCGTGACTTGTCCCGCGAAGTCCGGGATTCGCCCGGTGAGGTAGTTGGTGAGACTCGCAGTGTCCAGGGTTTGGGTGCTCATGGGGTTCCTCATTGTCAGCAGATGCAGATGCCAGATGTGGCAGCTAGTCTGTGGGCTAGGCAGTGTAGGGGCAATGGCGCCCGGGATCAAAAAAATAGACGGCAAGCGACATTGTCGGGGCATTGAATTCAGGGCAATCCAGCGCTAGGCTGGCTGGCCATAAAGACATAAAGAAGGGAATGCTGTGTACGAGGAACTGAAACAGACCTGGGAAGAGATGATAGCACCCGGGCAGCTATTTGAAGTCACCACCCAGGAAGTCAGGGGAGCACCGGCGAAGTGTTTCGCTCTCGCGCCAGGTTCCCTGCGGGATTTTTGGCTCAGTACTGCTGGCTATGCCGATAAAGAATATCTCGTTTTCCAGGACGAGCGATGCACTTATGCCCAGGCTCATACCTATGTGGCCTCAATCGCCAATTGGCTACATGGCCAGGGAGTGGGGCCCGGCGACAGGGTCGCCATTGCCATGCGCAACTACCCGGAGTGGATGCTCGCCTACTGGGCGATTACCTCCATGGGTGCCGTGGTGGTCGGCGTCAACGCCTGGTGGGTATCTCATGAACTCAACTTCGGGTTGCAGGATTCGGCGCCGAAAGTATTGATTTGTGACCGCGAGCGAATGCTGCGTTTTGCGGAGATACGGGAGAATTTTCCGGAGCTGAAGGTGACAGTCGTGCGGCTTGAAGATGAGGTCCCTGACTGGGCCACCGACTGGGTCGAGGTGATCAATGCCCCGGCGGAGTTGCCCGACGCAGTGATAGATCCCGATGATGATGCCTGTATTTTCTATACCTCCGGTACTACGGGCACGCCCAAGGGAGCGCAGCTGACCCATCGCGGCTGCATAGCTAATGTAATGAATACGGCCTTTATGAATATGGTCCAGCCTCGCGCATTGGCCCGGGCCGCCGGTGAGGATATCAGTGGGCCCGCCAGCCTGCCTGATGTGCGGGCCATAATTGCCACGCCGCTATTCCATGTCACCGCCAACAATTGCGTCGCCCAGGTCACAACGTTGACCGGCGGCAAGCTGGTACACATGTACAAGTGGGACGCCGGTGAGGCCCTGCGGCTGATAGAGGCAGAAAATATAACGTCTTTCGCCGGGGTTCCTATGATGACCCGGGAGTTGCTGCTGCACCCGGATGCCAAAACCCGCGACCTGTCTTCCTTGAAGGGTATTGGTGGCGGCGGCGCCGCCATGCAGCCAGACCTGGTGGAGAAGGTGGACAAAACCATGGATGACGTCAGTCCCACCACCGGTTACGGCATGACCGAGGTGTGCGGCTTGATCTCAGGGATCGGTTCCCAATTCTTTGTCGATCGTCCGGCCAGTGTCGGTCTACCGGTACCGACCCTGGAGGCCAGGTGTGTTGACGCGTCCGGAAATACCCTGCCTGCGGGAGAGATCGGTGAGCTGTGCGTAAGAGGCTCGCCGGTGATCAAAGGGTACCTCAATCGGCCCGAGGCAACCGCCGAAACCATTGTCGATGGCTGGCTTCATACAGGGGATATTGCCTATATCGATGAGGAAGGCTTTATTTACCTGGTCGACCGGGCCAAGGACATGGTTCTGCGCGGTGGCGAAAACGTCTACTGCGCAGAGGTAGAAAATACCCTGTTCTCCCATGATGAGGTCATGGAGTGCGTTGTGTTCGCCGTGCCAGATGAGCGCTTGGGTGAGGAAGTTGGGGCAGCCATATACGCCAAACCTGGCAGCGCTATCACCGCGGATGATATGCGGGTGCACTGCAAGACGCTGTTGGCGTCTTACAAGATACCCCGCTATTTCTGGTTTGTCAGTGAGCCTCTGCCGCGTAATGCCAGTGGCAAATTCGTCAAGGCGCAGGTCAAGGAAGCGCTGGCCGTAGAGGATGCCAGCTGAGTTCAGCTCTCGACGAAGGCCCGCTCTATCACGTAGTGGGCGGCCACGCCGTGGCGGGATTCTTCGAAACCCTGGCTGTCGAGCATGCCGGTAATATCCTTGAGCATGCTGGGGCTGCCGCAGATCATGAAGCGATCGTGCTCGACACTGATCGGAGGCAGGCCCAGGTCCTTGGGTAGCTTACCAATGCGTAGCAGGTCGGTCAGTCGCCCGTTGTTGCGGAATTTTTCCCGCGTCACAGTGGGGTAGTAAAGCAGTTTGTCCGCGATGGTCTCGCCCAGGTATTCGTTGCGTGGGAGATCGCCGGTGATGAGTTCCCGGTAGGCCAGTTCGTCTACAGTCCGACAACCGTGGGTCAGGATAACCTTGTCGAAGGCCTCGTAGATCTCGGGATCCTTGATAATGCTCATAAAGGGCGCCAGGCCGGTACCGGTGGCAATAAGATACAGGTTGCGACCGGGTAGCAGGTGGTCCAGCACCAGTGTCCCGGTGGCCTTGCTGTTCACCAGCAGTTCATCACCCACCTGTATATCCTGCAACTTCGAGGTGAGGGGGCCGTCCGGCACCTTGATGCTGAAAAATTCCAGTTCATCCTCGTAGTTGGCACTGGCCATGCTATAGGCTCGCATCAGGGGCTTGCCCTCTCGCTCGAGTCCTATCATGGTGAAGTGTCCATTTTTGAACCTGAAGCCCGGATCACGCGTGGTTTTGAAGCTGAACAGGCGATCGGTCCAGTGATGGACATCGGTGACTTGCTCGCGCAGTAAAGTAGCCATGTTTCCCTCTTGCTGACGGTAGATAGCCCACCCTTGGCAGGCCTTATTTAGATGTCGAGACTAGTGTAAGGTTCATCCTTATATTGGTAAAACAGTAATAAACGTTTTAATATATCGGTAAAATAGATATATAGAGGACATTATGCGCTACAGCCTGCGTCAGCTTGAAGTTTTTCTCGCCACAGCGCATTTTGAAAACGTCACCCGGGCGGCCGACAGCCTCGCCATGTCCCAATCGGCTGCCAGTGGCTCCTTGCGAGAGTTCGAACAGCAATTTGCCGTGCAACTATTCGACCGGCGCGGCAAGCGCCTGCAGTTAAGCGACCTCGGCCGGGAACTGCGTCCCGCCGCCGAGAACCTGCTGGCTCAGGCACGAGCATTCGAGAATGCCCTCGAGGGCGGGGAGGTTATGGGCCGCCTCAATGTCGGCGCCACCCTGACCATTGGTAATTATCTCGCTGTGGGTATGATTGCCGACTTTCGTGCCCGGTATCCCGCAGCGGATGTCACCCTTACAGTGGCTAATACGGCAACGATCGCGGAGGCGGTCGCCGACTTTGAGCTGGCGATCGGCCTGGTGGAGGGCGAGTTTGCCCACCCGGAGCTGGAAACCGTCCATTGGCGCAGCGATGAACTTCAGGTGTTTACCGCCCCCGATCATCCGCTGGCGGGTAGTGTTGTCACCGATGAGCAATTGCTCGAGCAAAGCTGGATTGTCAGGGAGCCCGGTTCGGGGACACGACAAACCTTTGAGCGGGCGATGCATGGTATTCTCCCCGACCTCAAGATCACACTTGAACTCCAGCATACCGAGGCTATCAAGCGCGCTGTGGAGGCCGGCATCGGTATAGGCTGTCTGTCTGCAATCAGCCTTGAAGATGCGTTCCGGCGTGGGTCATTGGTGCCACTGTCGGTGCCGCAACGTGACTTCCGCCGCCAATTGAATATCATCACTCACCGGAAGCGATATCATGGCGCCGCCTCAAGGCGGTGGCTGGCACTGTGTCGCGAGGAATGGACCTAGGGAGACACCGGTTGCACGACCTTATTGAACCGATAGACCTGGCCCAGCGCGCGCAAGTGCTGGCTAGGACGGAACACTTTATCGCCCTTGCCGGAGATATTCTGGAGTATTCTTTTTCGCCAGTGCCGGTGGAGTTCGATCTTCGCGGGACCACTGCGGGCATGTTCAAGAGCTATGGTAAGAAGCACTGGATTCGCTACAACCCCTGGATCTTCGCTAAATACTACGAGGAAAACCTGCGCGACACGGTCCCACATGAGGTGGCCCACTATATTATTCACCATCTCTACGGGAATCGGCGGGTGAAGCCGCATGGTCCCGAGTGGCAGGCTTTGATGATGGAGTTTGGGGCGGACCCTGGCGTTACGTTTAACCTCGACCTTAGCGGTATACCGCAGCGCCGTCAGCGCAGTCATGCCTATCGCTGCGCGTGTCAGGACCACGAAGTGTCAAGTACACGGCACAACCGTGTTCAGAGAGGTAAAGCCAGTTACCAGTGCCGCAAGTGCCACGGCGACCTGGTCTATATGGGCTAGGCGTCCACTGACATTTCGACACCACTGAAACGGTTGCCATCGGCTGCGGGGTCTGCTTGCTCCAGCACAGCGCGGTCCGCGGGCATTCCCTGCTCGTTGACCAGAAAACGTTTGGCACTCGCGGCGCGCTCATCTGCCAGCGATTTCAAAGCACTGTCGGGAATCGCCATAGCTGCGATGACAGCGGCCTCCTGTTTGCTGATGGATGGGGGTGCTTCCTCAGTCGGTTCCAGGGCCTGGTAGCGCTGTTCGATGGCGCTCTCCCAAAGACTATCCTTGCTGTCGATTGCCGTTGTGCTCAGGCCCTGCTCGAGTAATTCCGATTTGAGTTGTTGCGCTTGCAGGTACTTCAGATCGGCGGTGGGGTGTAGGCGACCGGTGATCACCAGTGTTAGCTCGGGTCGCTGCAGCATGGCATCCAGGAGTGTGACCAGCTTGGCTTTGGCGTTGTCGTCAGGCTCGATTGCCCCCGATGGAAAAATAACGCTCTGCAGGTCTTCGTCACTGTTGACCAGGCCTGCCAGTAGTGTGAAAGGCGCCGTTACCGCCTTGGTAATCAGGTTGAGAATAGCGCCAGCGATCACGCCGCCCAGCGAGAATTCAGGATCGTTGACGTCGCCGCTTACCGGCACAGCCAGATCGATAACGCCGTTGGAGTCGGTCAGCAGAGCCAGCGCCAGGTTTATCGGAAGATCCACCGCCTTTTCGCTTTCAATGCGCTCACCCAGTTTGAGCTGATCGATGACAATACTGTTATCGCCGTCCAGCCGGTTGTCTTCCAGACCATAGCGTACATTTAGATTGAGAATGCCCCGATCAATCGCGTAGCCAGCATAGGTGCCAGAGTATGGGGTCAATCTGGCAAGGTCGACGCCTTCAAAGCTCAGGGCGAGGTCCACCGCTGGGGGTTCGCCAAAGGGGCGTGCATTACCATTTAGAATGACAGGCGCATAGCCATCCACTGATCCTTTGAGGTCCACTTCCAGTTCGCTGGCTGCGTCGGTACTGAAACCATTAACTTCTCCATTAACCTCACCGATAACAGTCTGAAAATTCAGCGGTAGTGATTCGTCCTTGAAGTCGATCTGGCTGTCGGCCAACACTATCTGGGGTATTTCTACCGTCCATGGGTCTGCCACCGCTTCCTCGGGAGTCTGCTCGGCCTCTGCCTCGGCCAACTCGTCCTGTATAAGTCGCTGGGTGTTGATGGTTCCATCCTCCTTGATGTGCAGGCGTCCGCTATAACGCTGAAGATGCAACTTCTCGATGCGCACAAGTTGCGCAGGGATATCGACGGACAGGTTTTGCCAGCGCAACTGTTCTATACCCGAAACGGAGTCCTGCTCTTCACGGATGATCATGGAAAAGTCGGCAATCGCCCCGTTCATCACGGTGGAGACCGGGATAAAGTCAGCCAACTGCAGTTCCCCGCGATTATTGGCGCTGCCGCTCTCGATATTTGCGTTCAATACCTGGGGCAGGTTGGGACTGAACAAACTCAGGGGCAGTTCGGTCAGGTCGTAATCAATGGTGCCCGCGCCCTCTGCCAGGTCGATACTGCCGCCCAGTTGCAGGGTGGCCAGGTCATTTATACGTAAGGCCAATTGAGCCCTGGCGTCACCGGACAGGGGCCAACGCAGCCCTTCGACTTCCACGTTGATGGGTGAAACCTGCAGGGTAGGCGGGGCAGTGTATTCGCTGCGCCAGTTGACAGTGCTGTCGCTCATTGCAAACCGGGCCAGGCTGGCCTGCCACTCGGGCCCGGTACTCGGTGTGCTCGCCTCAGCGTCGCTTTCAAAAGAAGTGGCGAAAAGATCGACGAGGCTAACCTGACTCTCTTCGCTGAATCCGGATACCGACAATTGGTCTACAGCGAAGGAATTGACCGTTACAGTTGCACTCTGGCTGTCCAGGGCAATGCCCTCAATGGTAGCGTCGCTGAGTGACAGGGCAGTATCGGGCAGGTTTGAGGGGTCCTTGGGAACAATATCGACGCCACTGAGTGAGGCACTACCATTGCTGACTGAAAAGTTAAAAGTGTCTTCCCATGACACGCTGTAATCACCGCCCACGGTGAGGCGCCCATTGGTTAACTCCAGCGCCAGCCACGGCTCAAGGAATCGCCAGGCGGTTTGTAAATGGATATCCGCGACTTCCAGTGTGCCCGAACTGGTGGCGTCGGGAATCGAAACCTCGCCGCGCCAGGTCAAACGCCCGCCTCTCTCGGCGGTCGCGGTTAGCTGGTAGGGGCGTCCCTCGCGGCGTACTGTCGAGAGTTCGCTGACACTCAATCTCAGGCCGTCCCAGTGTGTGGCATAAGGCTTGGCGCGGTCTTCATCGGTAACTTCGATGCGCCGTGCACTAAAATCCAGTTGATTGATGGTAAGCCCTGGCACTTCCGTGGACTCGTCTTGCACGGGTGCGTCGTCTGTGGCGGGTAGCATGTCCGAGAAGTTGAATGCCCCGCCAGGCAGGCGTCGAACGTGAATGTACAGTTCTTCGACCGCAAACGCATCGAGCACCCAGCCAGCCTGCCACAAGCCCGCCAGGGACAGGTTGACCTCGGCTCGTTGCAGGGCAGCGAAGGTATCCCCATCGGGCTCCAGCAGGCGGGCTCGCCTGACTTCCAGCGCCATGGTGAAGGGGTTGTACAGGATGATCTCTGTTTTCAGCGTGCGATTGAGTTGCTCCTGAACCAGGCGTGGTGCTAACAGGTTCAGCGCTGGCAATACAATAAAGAGGGAAATTGCCACGTAGGAAACGTAGATGAGACCGGAGACTTTGATGAGGCGTAGCAAGCGATTGTTATCCGTTTATTGAGCTAGCCTGAACTATAGTCAAATATTCCTGAGCCTGCGCCCCAAATTGGTTGAAAATCGAGTCTAAAGGCCTTTTCTATAGGTATATGGCGTGACGCCTGTCCAACCCTTGAAGGCGCGGATGAATGCGCTGGATTCCGAGAAGCCCGAGCGGTAGGCGATCTCCTCGATACTTACCCCTTGTTTGCCCAGTAAGTGCAGTGCCGTATCCCGGCGCAGCTGGTTTTTGATTTCCTTGAACGTGATGCCCTCGCCAGACAGGCGCCGCCTCAGTGTCTGGGGGTGTACGTCGAGCGCCTGCGCGACCTCTTTAAGTTCCGGCATATCAACCAGGTTGTGGCGTATCTTTTCGCGCACCTGGGTCGTCCAGCTATTACTGGCAAAGTCCTGGGTCAGCATCATCAGTACGGGGTGGCGGAGGTAGTGGCGCAGGGACTGCTCGGTCTGCAGGACAGGCTTTTCCAGCATGGATTTCGATATTACCAGCTCTGAATGGGGTTGCTCGAATGCGATTGGGTTGCCCCTGAACATGTGTCGGTAATCTCTTGGTTGCGCAGCGGCAGGGTAGGACAGGTTGACCACCTGCAACGCGATATGTTCTTGCACCAGCCAGCTGGCGAAGCGGTGGCAATTGAACAACATCAGTTCCGACATATAAGGCGGGGGTGACTGCTCCCCGTCAGCCTCGACAAGTCTTATGCTGGCGGTCTTGTCGTCGACCAGCAGATATGGCTGTACGCCAAAACCAAAAAGCTGGAAGAATCGGCAGTGCCGGGCCAGCGCCTGGCCCAGGGTTTCACAGTTGACCACCGCATGGCACATCATCGACCAGCTGCCGATGGGCATGGGGCGTAGGGTGTATCCCAGAGCCTCGTCGTCCATCGCTAACATGGTAGATACTTGCAAGTCGGCGAAGCGCTCGATGGATATGCGCGCGTCGGCTTCCTGCAGCAGGCGAGGAGAGATGCGATTCTGGCGCAACAGGCTGATCGGGTTGATGCCGCGACGCACAGTGTGTTTGAGCACTGCCCCAACGAAATATACTGATATAGAAAGGTCGCGCATTGGCCTTAGCTTTGGTTACTACCGGCGCTCATCTGAACTGGCTTGTGCTCAACTGAGGCGACCCGGTTGCGGCCTCCACGCTTGGCCAGGTACATGGCGCGATCAGCCTCTTGATACAACTCGTCCAGGTCAGCTTGCCCCCGGGCACAGGCAACGCCAAGGCTGGCGGTGACCTGAATGCGCTGCTGGTCTACCAGCAGCGGAAATTCACCGATTGAAACGCGGATGCGCTCGGCCAGGGATTTCGCCGCGGCCAGATCGGTGTTGGGCAGCACCAGTAGAAATTCCTCGCCCCCGGTGCGCGCGACCACGTCACTGGAGCGGCACATGCGGCCCAGTATCCGGGCCACCAGTTGGATGACGTGATCGCCCGTATCGTGGCCAAAGCTGTCATTGACCTGCTTGAAGTGATCGATATCTACCATGATCGCCGAGGTGGTATAACCGTGTCGCTCCGCCGCCGCCAGGCTGACATGTAATGCATCCCCCAAACCTCTTCGGTTGAGCAGCCGAGTTAGCGGGTCCTCTGTGGCCAGATGAGACAAATGCTGCTGATATTCGATCAGTACGCTGGCGAGGAAGCCAATGGCCACCAGTGTGTAGGCCGAGCTGTGTATGCCGAAGGCGATGGTCTGCGCCTGCAGGACGTTGCCCCCAAGAGCAGCCTGATAGGCCGCAAAGGGCATACCAATCATCATGATGCCGCCGGCAAATGCGATGATGCCATCACCGATATTCCGATAGCGCCAGGTACGCCAGGCGCACAGCAATCCGGCGCAGCCGAAGAACAGACCGCTGGCCAGGGTCTGCACCAGGAACATCTGTTCCCCGGGCAGAAAGAAGACGCTGAGACTGGCGATCAGGCACAGGAAACCGACGGTGTAGCGTCCGCGTATCTGCTGGGCACGTTGGCCGCAGGCCAGGAACAGGATGAAGCTGTTGATGATGGCGGCCACCGAGGGCACATCGATACCGACTGGCGCTGTTGATCCCTGCTGCAGGGTGAATGCTATCCAGCCCAGAAGCGCAGCCATAAAATACACGGTAAACAGGCCCAGGCCCGCTGGAGGGTTGCTGGAGTCGCTCAAAAAGTAGACCACCAACATCTGGGCGCAGGTCAGCGACAGGATCAATCCGTAGTGCATTACTGCCCAGCTTTCCGGGAGAATCTGTTCCATGTTTTTTAAGTCAGCATCCCTGTTGTTTGTTGGTAGTTTAGGTCAATAAATTTGTCGGGGCAGGTCATTGTTGCACTTTTGGCCGCTCCCCATACTGTGGCGACGTAGTCACGTCCTTTCAATGGAGACCCATCCCATGCTTCAGCGCAATTTTACCGAAGAGCAAGTCATGTTTCGCGAGGCCTATCGCAAGTTTCTTGCAGCCGAGATTGTGCCACATATGGAGGAGTGGCGTGAGGCCGGGATCGTTGATCGCTCTGCCTTCAGCAAGGCCGGTGCACAGGGTTTCCTGATGATCTGGCCTGATGAAAAGTATGGCGGTATGGGCGACGACGACTTCCGATTCGAGCAGGTTATTATGGAAGAGTGCGCCTACGCTCGTGTCGGAGACTGGTACAACACACTTCATAGCCGGCTGGTCGGACCCTACCTGACTCGCTTTGGTAGTGAAGAGCAATGCCAGCGTTTTCTTCCCGGTTGCGTCAGTGGCGAAACCATCCTGGCTATAGCGATGACAGAACCCGATGCTGGCAGCGATCTGGCGGGCATGCGCACAACCGCTGTTGAGCAGGATGATCACTGGCTGCTCAGTGGCTCCAAGACCTACATCTCCAATGGTATCAATGCTGACCTGGTAGTCGTCGCCGCCAAAACCGACCCTGAAAACAACCCGCACGCCATGACGTTGTTTCTCGTTGAGCGTGGCATGGAAGGGTTTGAGCGCGGTCGTAATCTCAAGAAAATGGGTTTGAAGGGGCAAGATACCGCCGAGTTGTTCTTTAACGACGTCAAGGTACCCAAGGCCAATGTGCTGGGTGAGCCGGGCAAGGGCTTCATTTACCTGATGGAAGGGCTTGCCGAGGAGCGACTTATCGGCGCCTGTGGTTACCTGGCGGCGGGGCAGTTATCCTGGGATCTGACCGCCGAGTTTGTCAGGGAGCGCAAGGCCTTTGGTAAGCCGGTCGCGCATTTTCAGAATACCCAGTTCAAACTGGCCGAGTTGCGCACCAAGCTTGATATAGCCCAGACCTACGTCGACCAGTGTGTGGTAGCCTTCAGCGCTGGCCAGCTGACGGCTGTCGATGCTGCCAAAGCCAAGCTTGTAACCAGCGAATTACAGCTGGAAGTGGCGGATGCAGGTGTACAATTGCACGGCGGCGCTGGCTTTATGGACGAGTACCCGATAAGTCGTCAGTTCACCGACGCCAAGATTTCGCCGATTTATGCCGGTACCTCAGAGGTGATGAAAATTATCATCAGCCGCGATTGCCTGTCAGATGATTATCAGGCGTTCAATACCCGCAACTTTTAAACAGTGCGGCAACACAGCAACAGGAGTAGCCAGATGGGCCCACTTAATGGATACACAGTAATCGAATTGGCCGGAATCGGTCCTGCCCCCATGGGCGGAATGATACTGGCCGATATGGGTGCGGAGGTCATACGTATAGACCGTATCGGCGGCGCGGACCCGAAGTTGACCGAAAGGGTCAGCGGTCGGGGCAAGAAGTCTGTGATTCTTAACCTCAAGGATCCAGCCGGTGTAGAAACACTGCTCAGAATGGTCGAGAACGCCGACGTTGTTATAGACCCTTATCGCCCCGGTGTATGCGAGAAGCTTGGTGTGGGTCCCGAGGAATGTCTGGCTCGCAATCCGCGCATTGTCTTTGCCCGCATGACCGGCTGGGGGCAGGAAGGCCCCCTCGCCCAGGCGGCGGGTCATGATATTAACTATATATCTATCACCGGTGCCTTATTTGCCACCGGGCGCAAAGGCCAGAAGCCGGTGCCGCCGCTGAATCTTGTCGGTGATATGGGTGGTGGTGGCATGTTGCTGGTTAACGGCGTATTGGCCGCGCTACTTGAAACCGCAAATTCTGGGCAGGGTCAGGTGATTGATGCAGCCATGGTCGACGGTGCAGCCCAGTTGATGTGGATGTTCCATGGCTTCGATTCTATGGGTCTGTGGAACGCCGAGGAACGCGGATCGAATATGCTTGATGGCGGTGCACATTTTTACGATACCTATGAGTGTGCCGATGGTGAATTTGTATCCATAGGATCTATAGAGCCACAGTTCTACGCGCTATTGAAAGAATTGGGCGGGCTGTCGGAGGAGGATTTCGGCGACCAGAATAACCAGGCCAACTGGCCTGCGATGAGCGAGCAGTTGGCGGGTATTTTTAAACAAAAAACCCAGGCGCAGTGGTGCGAAATCATGGAGGGAACCGACGTCTGCTTTGCTCCCGTGCTGCGTTTTACCGAGGCCCCGAAGCACCCTGCCAACGTCGCGCGCAAGACCTATGTAGAGGTTGACGGCGTGGTGCAGCCCTCGCCCGCGCCGCGTTTCAGTCGCACGCCTTCAGAGATTGCCCACGGTCCCCACGGGGGTGGCGAGGACACCGAGTCGACGCTTGCGGCCATGGGGTTCGCTGAGCAGGAAATTGCCACACTTAAAGCGAATGGCAGCATTGCCTGAACTGTAATTTGAGAGGAGGCAGCAATGAGTAGTTACCAGACCATCGAAATCGAACGCACCGGAAATGTGGCGTTGGTCACCCTGAACCGCCCCGGTAGCCTGAACGCTTTCGATACCAGTATGCGGCGTGAGTTCGTCAAGGCAGCCCGTGAAGTCAATAATGACGAGACCATACGCGTGGTCGTGCTTACCGGTGCTGGTCGCGGTTTCAGCGCCGGTGCAGATCTGGCTGAGAAAGTATCTGCTGAGGACGCTACCGGCCAGGCTACGGAGGACTATCTTAATGCTGACTACAAGCCAGGCCTGCTGGCGATAAGGGATGCCAAGAAGCCGTGGATCAGCGCCGTCAACGGACCTGCTGCTGGCATAGGCAGCGCCTATGCCATGGCCTGCGATATGGTGGTCATGGCCGACGATGCTTATTTTTACCAGGCCTTCGCGGCGATTGGCCTGATTCCTGACGGTGGCGCAACCTGGCACCTGGCCCGTATTCTCGGCCGACAGCGGGCTTATGAAATGATAGTTTCTGGCGAAAAAATACGCGCGGAGCGCTGCCTCGAGCTGGGGCTTTGCAATCGCGTGGTGCCTGCGGGGGAGCTCGTGGAGCAGGCCATCGTGCAGGCTGAGACCCTGGCAGCCAAGGCGCCACTGGCGTTGCGTTACGCCAAAGAGTCGCTGAATTTTGCGCTGGAGCACCCCCTGGGCGAGGTGATTAGCAACGAGGCCCGATTGCAGCATATCTGTATCGAAAGTGAAGATGCCAAGGAAGGTATTTTCGCTTTCATGGGTAAGCGCGACCCGGTTTGGAAAGGCCAGTAATAGGCTCTTACTCAGCTGCGCATTCAGGCTACCGGCTGTGCGAGCCCTGCAGGAGCGGGTATAGTGTCGCGCTGAATCATTAGCCCCGGCGTAGCCATGGATAACGACACCCGAGCGGAACTCGCAGCCCTTTATCAGCGACAGGCCAAGACATCGGACGCCGAAAGAGCCGAGGCTCGGGACAAGCGTCATGCCAAGGGCTATCGCACAGCCCGCGAAAACCTTGCCGACCTTGTAGATGCCGATTCCTTCGTGGAATACGGGCAACTGGCCGTGGCTGCCCAGCGCAGTCGCCGGGATTATGAAGACCTGCAACGAAGTACCGCCGCCGACGGCATCATCACCGGTCTGGCGAGCATCAACCGTGAGCGGGTAGGACACGCAGCCGCCCAGTCGGTGGTTGTAGTTAATGATTACTCTGTACTGGCCGGCACCCAGGGATTCTTCCATCACAAAAAACTGGATCGTGCCTGCGAACTCGCCGAGCGACTTAAGCTTCCGGTAGTGATGTATACCGAGGGCGGTGGCGGTCGCCCTGGTGATACCGATGTGACCACCCAGATCGCCGGTCTCGACGTACGTTCCTTCAGTGCCTGGGCCCGGCTCAGCGGACGAGTGCCGCGAATCGCCGTGAATAATGGCTACTGCTTTGCCGGGAACGCCGCGCTGTTTGGTTGTGCCGATTTTGGTATTGCCACCCGTAACTCCTGGATCGGCATGGCCGGCCCCGCGATGATCGAAGGCGGCGGTCTCGGTCATTATGAGCCTACCGAGATAGGACCCAGCAAGAGTCAGGAACGCAATGGCGTTGTAGATATTGTGGCTGAAGACGAAGCTGATGCGACGCGCCTGGCGCGGCAGCTACTGTCTTATTTTCAGGGTCCCGTGGACAGTTGGCAATGTGCGGATCAGGCAGTTCTGCGCGACATCATTCCCGAGGACCGTCGCTGGGCCTACCCGGTCAGGCGCATCATTGAGACCATTGCCGACACGGACAGTTTTCTGGAATTGCGCCGGGTTTTCGGGCGTGGCGTGGTGACCGGGTTTATTCGTATCGAGGGTCGGCCCATTGCTCTGGTTGCCAATGATTGCCAGCAGTTGGGTGGAGCGCTGGATTCCGAGTCGTCGGAAAAGGCGGCCGAGTTTCTCAGTATCTGTGATGCGTTTGGTCTGCCGGTTCTGTCACTGACCGATACCCCCGGGTTCATGGTTGGTCCGGCCAGTGAGGAGGAGGGGGCAGTAAGGCGTATGTCCAGCTTGTTCCGGGTCGGTGCCGGCTTGCGTGTGCCGGTAGTGGCCGTGTTTTTGCGCAAGGGCTATGGCCTGGGCGCCATGGCTATGGTGGGCGGCAGTTTCGCTGAGCCCGTATACAGTGCGGCCTGGCCCACCGGAGAGTTTGGTGCCATGGGCCTTGAGGGAGCGGTACGTCTGGGATTCCGCAAGGAGCTCGAGGCTGTCACTGACCCGCAGGAGCGCAACGCTCTGTTCGAGGAACTGCTCGCCAGGATGTATGAGGTTGGTAAGGCGACTGAAGCGGCAGCCCACCTGGAAATTGATGCCGTCATCGATCCAGCTGAGACTCGCGCAGTGATTGCCCGGGCGTTAGCTGCATCGCTCGCAGGCTAAGGCATTTGCGCGGCTTTACTATTTGAGCTGGCCGTGGGGCTGGAGCTTTCCACTACGCTAAAGTCCTCTTCAACCAGGCGGCGATGATCCTTCTGGTAAGTTCGGGCGCTGTAAGGGTAGAGCGTTGATATCAGGCCATCCTCGCGTTTGTACCAACTGGAGCAACTGCCGGCCCATACGGTTTCTTGCAGGTCAGACTGAATTTGTGCGTTGTAGCGGTCCTGTGCTTCTTTTCTAACTTCGATGATCCCGTTTTCCCCCGCACGGTCTATTGCCTGCAGGATGAGTTGCAGTTGCGCTTCAATCATCAAGACCACCGATGTGGTACCAACGCCGGTATTCGGGCCGGTTGTCAGGTAGAAATTGGGGAAGCCGGCAACGAATCCGCCCTTGTAGGCGACTGGCATGTCTGCCCATTGTTTACTTAGCCTAACACCGCCCGGACCTATCACCTCCGTGAGCCGCATATAGTTTTCCAGATCGAAGCCGGTAGCGTAGACAATGATATCGGCGCAGTGTTTCGCGCCGTCGCTCGTAACAACACTGTCTTGTGTCAGACGTTCAATTGCCGCGGTTTGCAGGTGTACATTGTCCCGATTCATTGCCGGGTAGAAGTCGTCTGCGATGAGAATTCGTTTACAACCCAGAGAATAGTCGGGCAGCATAGCCTCGCGCATTGTAGGGTCTGCGACGCTGCCCCTGATGTGGGCCTTCACCAGAGCTTCCAGCCGGTTGCGCCAGCGCGATGGCCGCCGACTTTTAACGACCGGGAACAGGATCCACTCGCCGCGCAGGAAAATCATCTTCCGGTAGAGGCGGTTAAGCCACGGCCAGCGTGCAAAGCGTGCTTTTTCCTTTTCGCTGAATGTCCGGTCGTTGCGCGGTGCAATGTAGTTGGGTGTACGCTGGAATACATCGACGCTGGCAGCGACTTTGGCCAGTTCTGGAATAAGCTGGATAGCGCTGGCGGCACTGCCGATGACAGCGACTTTTTTGTTGTTAAAGTCTACCGTGTGATCCCACTGGGCCGAGTGCATAGTCGGCCCTTCAAAACGGTCCATTCCAGGGATGGTCGGGAAAGCGGGCAGGTGCAGGCCGCCGCTGGCGAAGATGACGTGACGGGCGGCCTGTATTTGCCTATCGGCGAGCTGTGCCTGCCAAACTCCGCGTACCTCATCCCAGCGGAATTCACGCACCGCGCTGTTGAGCCTTATGTGATTGCGAACCCCGTACTTATCTACGCAGTGCTCGATATAAGCTTGTATTTCCGGCTGCGGTGAGTACTTTCGCGACCAGTTCGGGTTGGGCTCAAAGGAATAGCAGTACAGGTGTGAGGCGATATCGCAGGCCGCACCGGGGTAGGTATTGTGCCACCAGGTGCCGCCAATGCCGCTGGCTTTCTCCAGTAGCTGGAAGTTTTCTATACCGCGCTCTCGCAATTTGATGGCGGCGCAGATGCCGCCAAAGCCGGCACCAACGATGAGTACGTCGAGAACCGGGGATATCGCCTTGGGTAAATTTTCCCGGGAGGTCATAGCGGCTTCTAATTAAATCAGTTGCTTTAATTATATTCAGGCGGCCTGTGAAACACAACCACGGTCTCCGTGTTGGCAGTTGCCTGCCGCTGACTCGGGGCGCTAAAGTGGAGGGCGTTCATTAAAAGAGATTTAGCCATGCCCCTTCACTACCGCTTGTTTTGCCTGCTACTTGCTCTGCCTTCGTGCCTCGCGCTTGCCGGTGACCGGGAGGATATCAACAGCAGTCTCGACGCCTTTCACCAGGCTGCGGCTGCCTCTGACTATCCGGCCTATGAGGCTTTGATGACCGATGACATCGTTTTTCTCGGCACCGATGGCAGTGAGCGATGGCAGGGCGAGGAATTCAGAGAATTTGCCCGTCCACGCTTTGAGCGCGGGGACGGTTGGGAGTATGTTCCGGTATCGCGCAATATCGAGGTTTCGTCGAATGGTGCGGTAGCGTGGTTTGACGAGGCTCTGGACAATGACGGCCTGGGCCGCTGTCGCGGTAGCGGCATGTTGTTGCGGCAAAACGGCCGTTGGCGTATAGCCCAGTATAACCTCAGTGTGCCGATACCCAACGACCTGGTTGATGGCGTAGTGGTACAGATAGCGGCGTTCGAAGCTGGTGAAATAGCACCGGCTCCCGTGGCAGCAAAGGAAAGTGCAGAAGCCCCGGCAGCCGAGCCAGAGGAACGGCCTGCAGGCTGCGCACAGCGGCGCCACAAAACCAACCGCAAGGCGGGCTGCTAAACTACTGGCAGGCTCAGGTGGTGATGATTAACCGCAGCGCCTGCATCTGCAAATTGGCATGGCGTATGTGCAGCGCACATTCGTCGATCCGGTAACGCAGGTGGTCGACCTCCTCCTGGCGGATAGAGGGATTCACCTCGCGCAGCGCCTCAAGCCGCTGTAACTCGGCGCCCAGCGACGACCTCATCGTAGCCTCCGCTTGTTCCAGCAGTGTTTGCAGTTGCTGCTCGGCCTGTTGATTGGCCAGCGCCATTTTGGCATCTACCTCTTTCTGAACGCGCTTGATGATCTCCAATGCGGTGCTCTTTTGTACTTTTTCCACCAAATTGTTGAGGCGGTCGTGAGGTACCAGTTTGGCCAGTTCCTTGCCGCGTGCATCGACCAACAGGCGTATGGGTGACAGCGACAGAAAGCGCTCCACTTCCAGTGCCTTGGGTGCCACACAGTTCACGGTGTATATGGATTCCAGCAGCATGGTGCCGGGTGCGATGCCCTTGAGCTTGATGGTGCCGATGGCGGCATTACCCAATTCGGTGGAATGCACCATTTCCATGGCCTCTACCAACATGGGGTGTTCCCATGTGAGGAAGGCGATGTCCTCCCTCGCCAGGGCCACCTCGCGACTGAAGGTCACCGTGGTTCCCTCTTCCCTGACATAGGGAAAGTGACCGGTCAGCATATGATCGGTCGGTCGCAGTATCAGAGCTTTTTCGGAGTGAAACTCGTGATCGACCCCAAACGATTCGCACAGCGACTCCAGGTACTCCTGTAGTACTTCGCTATTCTCGCTTGCTGATATCTCTTCAATGAGTAACTGCGCGACCTCCGGCTTGCAGGAGTTGCGCTCCAGAAGTCGATCGCGCCCCTCGCGCAGTTCCCTGCGTGTCTGTTCAGTGAACGCGGCAGTGTCGGCTATCAGTGCGGGAAACTCGTCGTTGCGTTGTCGCAGTTGCGCCAGTAAGCGATCGCTGAAGTTCTGGAAAATCATATAGCCGGCAGAGCAGCTGTCGCAAAACAGGTTGAGGCCTTGCTGGTACCACTCCAGCAGTACCTGTTGCGCGGTACCCGTGAGGTAGGGCACATGAATTTGCACCTCCTCGGTCTGGCCGATGCGGTCCAGGCGGCCAATGCGCTGTTCGAGCAGGTCTGGATTCAGTGGCAGGTCGAACAGAATAAGGTGGTGAGCAAACTGGAAGTTGCGTCCCTCACTGCCGATCTCTGAGCAGACCAGGGTTTGGGCACCGCCGACGTCGTCGGCGAAGTAGGCCGCGGCCCGGTCGCGCTCGATAATAGAAAGGCCTTCGTAAAAAGCCGCGGACCGAATGCCCGCCCGCATTTGCAGGTGATGTTCGAGAGCAACGGCGGTCTCGGCATGAGCACAGATAACCAATACTTTGGCCGGGCGCAGCCCCTTGAGAGTCTCTTCCAACCAAGTGACCCGAGGGTCGAAGCTCAACCAGCTGTCATCGACGTAGGGCAACTCCGGGTGTAACCGGGCATCAATGTCCACATCCGCCAGGGTGTACTCCTCCGGTGCAGGCAGTGCGTAGGCGTGCAGTACTCGCTGTGGAAAGCCGCTAATTGCCGCCCTGGTGTTGCGAAACAGTACTCGCCCGGTACCGTGGCGATCGAGAATCTTGTCGATGAGACTATCGGCAGGTTCACTGGGGTCGAGGCCTGCGGGCAGGTCTTCGGGGCTCTCGCCGCGCTCAAGGGCGTCGACCAGGTCACTCCAGTGGCGGTAGGTCTGTTCCTGTTCCCGGAAGCTTTCAAGGTCGTGGAAACGGGACGGGTCGAGCAGGCGCAGGCGGGCAAAGTGGCTCGCTTGGCCAACCTGTTCCGGTGTTGCCGTTAGCAGTAGCAAGCCAGCACTGTTGTGTGCCAGCGACTCTGCGAACAGGTAGTCCTCACCGGCTTCTTGCTCGGACCACTGCAAGTGATGGGCCTCGTCGATGACCACCATATCCCAGCCTGCGCTCAGCGCCTGGGCCTGCAAGTCAGGTCGTGCAGTGAAAAGGTCGGAGGAACACAACACCAATTGTTCTGTTTCGAAGGGGTTTTCATCCACAATCTCGGCTACGCGGTCGGCGTCGAACAGCGAAAAATGCAGATTGAAGCGGCGCAGCATTTCCACCAGCCACTGGTGAAGCAGACTGGCGGGAACCACGATGAGCACTCTGCTGGCACGGCCGGTCAGCAGTTGTTGGTGCATGATCATGCCGGCTTCGATGGTTTTGCCCAGGCCGACTTCGTCGGCCAGCAGTACCCTGGGTGCGAAGCGCCGACCGACATCGTTGGCAATATACACCTGGTGCGCCAGCAGGCTGGTTCTGGAACCCATCAAACCGCGGGCGCCGGAGACCTGCAACCTGTCAATGTGATCGAGTGTCGCCACCCGCAGTGCGAAGTCGCTGTTCTTGTCGAAGTGACCATTTAGCATCCGTTGCAGCGGCGTAGTCAGTTGCACGAAGGCGTCAAGTTCCAGTTCGGAGATGGTCATCATCTCGTCGTGGTGATCGGTGCCGATATAGATCAGCAGGCCCTGGTTCTCTTCAACCTCCAGAACCTTCAGTTCCACGTCATTGACGGTAGATACGAAGTCGCCTGGCTTGAACCGGAGTCGCGTCAAAGGAGCGCTGTCAGCGGCATAGGTGCGCTCTTCTCCCACCGCCGGGAAGTTGACCGTGACGCGACGGCCGTCGAGTTCAACTATAATGCCAAGACCAAGTTGGGCGTCAGCGTGACTTACCCAGCGTTGTCCTATTATGTAATCCATCCGTGCGTTCGCTTCCCGTTAGGCGCTGGTGCGCGGTGTGCTCGAGGGCGCGTAGTTTAGCACTGAACCTGTTGATGGGGGGCAGTGACGGGGTCGAAAACCTATACGCTTTTGCACAGTTTCAGGCATCTCCGGGAAAAAACAGTGCCAGACTGTTTTCGCGAGCCTGCTGTAACAGGGCCTCTATGGGAAGCCCCTTGACCTGTGCGACCTTTTCAGCGACGAAAGGCAGGTAGTGCGGCGCGTTCGGTCTGCCACGGTAAGGAACCGGTGTGAGGTAGGGGGCATCTGTTTCCAGCAGGATGCGCTCTACCGGGGTTGCTGCGACGACCTCTCGCACATTGTCGGCGCGATTGAAGGTCGTAATACCGTTGAAGCCCAGCATGAAACCGCTATCCAGGCAGTACTGGGCCAACGCCATGCCCGAAGTGAAGCTGTGGATAACGCCCTTGCGCGTGAGCGACTGCTCGAAATTTTGCAAGATATCGCGCGTATCCTGATCGGCTTCGCGCGTGTGGATGACAACCGGCATGTCGAGATCTGCCGCCAGCTGCAACTGCTGCTCGAAAACATCTCGCTGCACCTTTCTGTCAGCGTGATCATAGAAATAGTCCAGCCCAATTTCGCCTACAGCGAGTATTCGTGGGTCGGCACAGTTTGCTCTTATGGTCTTTGCGACAGTGCTATCGAACTTTTCCGCTTCGTGAGGGTGAATGCCCTGAGTGCCCCAGATATTGGCGGCCTTGCGTGTCAGTTCGAGTACAGTGGCAAGGTTTTCCGGCGACACTGCAATGGTAATGATGCGATCAACGGCAACTTCCCCGCAGCGCGCAAGCGTCTCGCTGAATGCCTCGTCGTCCAGGTAGTCAAGGTGACAGTGAGTCTCGATGATCGGGGTGTCGAAGCGGGGTATTTCCCGCCGCTTTTTCTTGCTCATGGACGTATCGCCGCGCTGTAGTACGAATGAGAGATGCCTGCTGAGTATGCCACAGGCCTGATGATGGCGTAGTTCGATATCATCAGGCAGATTGCCCCGGAACTCTTATGCGGGAACTCTGCCCTTTGATGACATTGAGAATTTCCTGCCACAGCCAGTTGTGGGCTGCCGAGTTAGCGGTGCGCGCGTGCCGGACCATCACGTAATCGAGACTGTATTCACTGCCCGTCGGTAAGGGCAGTGCCACAATTCCGTCAGTCGCTGCGCGGTTGCGGGTGACAAACTCCGGACCACGCAGAAAGTAGTCGGTATTTTTGAGGACTTCCAGTGCAGTCAGCAGATGCGATGTCTCGAATTCGGCCTGCTCCGGATCACGGGCGCGCAAGTAGGTTTCACTGGTCTGCGCAATTTCCGCCTTGTCCAGGTCGGAGATGTACAGGTTGATCAGCGGGTAGGTTGCCAGGCGTTCCCAGGTGATCTCGCCCTGGGTCAGGGGGTGCTGTTCACGCACCAGAATCGCCGGTGGTGAGCTACCCAGGGGTTCGACAGTAAACTCCTGGCCGTAGTGTCCCCGGCGAATATGTATGGCGAAATCGAGTTGGCCGGACGTCAGATGCTCGAGTTGATTCTCGACCCGGGTGATTGTCCGAATACTTAGCCGGGGTGCTTGTCGATGCAACGCCTGAACCAGTGTGGGAAGCAGTGTCGCGCCGATATATTCCGATAGGGCGATAGTAAACTCGCCGGCGAAGCCCTTGGGGTCGAATTCGTTACCCCCCACAAGGCGACTTATACCCCCCAGAATGTCCTGCAGGTCCTGGGCTAACTCAAGCGCGCGAGGTGTGGGCTGAATACTGCGACTGCTGCGAGTGAATAGTGGGTCGTCGAAGGTCACACGCAGTCGCGACAGGGTTTTGCTCATTGCCGGCTGGGTAATGTTCAGCCGCTGCGCCGCTTTTGACACGCTGCGCTCTTCCAGCAAAACCTGCAGTGCCAGCAATAGGTTGAAGTCAATCCGAGCGAGTTCTTTAATATCCATGACGATAATATGAATTTAATTCATGCTTAGTATAAAACAAATATATTTGATATATAACACCCAACGTTTACACTGATTCCAACTCTTAAACAGGTCTCGAGTTACCCAACTCAGGCCGGTGACGGTTACTCCGTCACGGTGATGGGAAACCATCCAGGTCCAATTCAGAGTTACTTTTCTAGCCCACCTCACTGGTGGGCTTTTTTATGCGTGCAAAAGTTGACCCCCGCTCACCATGTGACGCAGCACAGGTCAGGCCGGGCCTAAGGTGGCCTGGTGGAGTCATCGGTGGAGTGGCGCGAGATACCCGGCCTGCTCAGCACCGGGTTTTCGAGGTTTGGTCGCTATCGGGTCAGGAAGCTGTTTTCAGCTTTGGTACTACCTTGAGGTCTGGCTTACCGGCCTTGCGGCGGGTGGCCTTTGGCCGGGGGGCGCCGGATTTGGTGGTTTTTACCTGAGCGCGGCCTGTTTTGGCTTTTGCTTTGGGCTTCGCAGCGGCCGATTTTTTAGGAGCGGCGATTTTGGCTTTCGTTTTCTTTGCTGTTGCGCCGGTCTTGGGTTTGCGGCTCACTGCCTTTGCGGTCGCTTTCGATTTGGCGGCGACTGCGGCTCGCTTTCGCTTGGGGGTAGCGATCTTGGCCTTGGCTTTGACGTCTGCCTTGGCCTTCTTGCCACTGGCAGGCTGAGCCAGTTTCAGCGCCTCGGCATACAGTGCCTCATAGGATTCTACCAGGCAATCGTGGTACAGCTCCGGATCCGGCATGATATCCCGGTCTGCAAGCACCGACAGCGTCACCTTGCCAGAGTAGCTGAACACCAGGTGGAAAATCCCCATTCCCGGGGTAAGTACGCCCAGACCATAGTAATCAACCATCTTGGCGCCGGCGCAATACAACGGGAAGTCTGGACCAGCAACATTGGATATTACCGTCGAGATATTGACCGGTATATGCCGCGACAAGTTGTTTCGCGACCAGAAACTGGCCGCCGACTTGGCGATAAAAGGCGAGAAAGCACCGGCGATTTTCAGAATGTCGACCATGGGGCTGGCTTCGCCAAACTCCTTGGCTTCCTGTGTGGTCCCGTGGATGGCTTTCAGCCGCTCTATCGGATCGACGATATCGCTGTGCAAAGAGGCAAACACTGCCCCGACCTGGTTGTTTTCGTCGGTTGAGTCGCGGCGGGTGCGCATATTCAGCGGCATGCTGGCGGCGAGGGAGCCGTCGGGTGCCTCGCCTTTGGCTTCCAGGTAACGCTGCAGTGCGCCACCAATGATCGCCAGCGCGACGTCGTTGAGCTTTACACCGGCAACATTTTTGATGTCCTTGAAACCCTCCAGCGGGAATTCTGCTGCATCGAAGACGCGGTGCGGCCCGACCGGTTTATTGAGGATTGTCTTTGGCGCGGACACGTCGGGCGTTGGAATCTCTTTGCGAGCAATATCCAGCGCATACTTGCCCATGCCGACGGTGTTTTTAACCGCACCGCGAACCAGTCCGGCGGTGTTTTTGACGGAGTTGATCGAGGCTTTGGTCAGCAGCTCAGCTACCGATGGCTCAGTATCAACCAGGCGGGGCTCCAGGTCGTCGCCCAGATCGTCTTCCGGGTCGGGTACCAGGTCGTGGAGCATGGCCATGAAGCTGGCACCACCGGCACCGTCAACCAGTGCGTGATGCATCTTGGTATAAACCGCGAAACAGCCTTCCGGCAGGTTGGGAATATTGTCCAGGCCCTCGATGATGTAGGCCTCCCACAGCGGGCGTGACAAATCCAGTGGCCGAGAGTGCAACCGGGCGACCTGAATGCAGAATTGGCGCCAGTCGCCCGGAGCGGGGAGGGCGATATGCCGCAGGTGGAACTCAACATCGAAGTTGGCGTCCTTTACCCAGTAGGGCCGGTCCAGGCCACCTGGTACTTCCACCAGACGGGTGCGAAAGAGCGGGTTCTGGTTCAGTCGCCGTTCAAAGTTGGCGATAACCTGCTTGAAACGGACGAAACGGCCAGGTGCCGTCGAGGGGTCATAAATGCCTAAACCGCCGACGTGTTGCGGGGTGTTCGTCTGCTCGAGGTTAATGAACGCGCTGTCCAGTATGCCTAATTGCTTCATAGTGTTAGTGTCCTGAGGGTCATTGCCCTGGCCAATTCGCCCGAAGCCGGTTCAGCCGAACTCTCCCCGGAGTCCATGCTGAGCGCGTTCAGGCACTGTTGTTACAGGAATACTTGCTCAGGGAATGATGATGCTTTTTATGGGTGAGCAAATTTTGGCGCCGTTATATCATTTTCCCTCACTCTACTCCAGAAAAATTGGTTAAAAATTGGTCAGAAAGTTAAATAGTTGGACTTTCCGCGGGCGCTGGTTAGCTGCCGTTTGTGCCCTGTCGGTCTGGGTATTGCCCGTGGCTGCCGATGGTGGTGCTGCACCCTACGGCGAGCACTTTGTGCGGGTAGGGAAGACCTGGGCGGACGCCGCGCCTCCCCTGAGGGTCCCCGAGGCGCTGCCACAGTTGGACGTCGAACGGGATGAGTACGAACGCCAGCTGGCTCAGGTCGAGATTACCGGCGGCCCCTATGCTGACGGGCTGACTGAACCGCTGCTTGGGCTGGCCCGCTATCACCGTGGCCAGGGTGAGTTGGAGACCGCGCTGGCCTTGTACCGGCGCGCCTTGCATCTGGTGCGGGTGAACGATGGCCTTTACAGCGAACGGCAGATTCCGCTGGTCCGTGAACAACTGCAGCTCTATCGTGAAGCAGGGGATTTTAATGCGCTGGACCAGCGCTATGATTATTTTTTCAGATTGTATGGCAGTGGTCGCCCGCCTTATAGCGAATTACGCCTGCGGGCGACCCTGGAATACCTGCGCTGGCAGCGCGAGGCATTGCGTAGTGGCCTTGACGAGGACGGTGCCCAGCGTCGTCTGCTGAATTTGTATGAATTGAATAGAGACCTTTTGCAGGCGGCAATGGCAGCGCCCGGCGTCAATTCGCAAATGCGAATGCAATTGGGTTTGAGTCAGCTGCGCAACTTGTATCTGTTAATGGACCGGGTGCAGGCTCCGGCTGAAGATTTGTTTGGTGTTACTGGCAATCGTTCGGCTGCCGCTTTTCCGGGCGGGGAAGTGCAGGATTTTCACAACTCCCGGTTACGGGCACTGCGCAGCACTGGACTTGCCAGGGGGCGAGCGTTGGTCAGTGGATTGCTCGAAGAGCAACCCGGTATTGCCGTTCGGGACCGCGCCAGGTTGCATCTGGAGCTGGGTGACTGGTACCAGTGGAACGGGTTGCGCGCCAGTGCCATGAAGCACTACCACAGCGCCTTCGATATTCTGGCCGATGCACAGGAGACAGCATTGTTGAGCCAGTGGATGGGGCAGGCAGTTGAGTTGCCGGATAACGGTGCTTTTTGGCAACCCACCCGTTTTCAGGCTGACGAGGAAAGCGCGGTTATAACGGCGAGCTTCAGAGTCAATTCGCGAGGGCGTGCAAGAGAGGTGCAGACGCTTGCCAATGCCGCCGAAGAGGCACAATTTGCCACGCGGCTGCGACGACAATTGCAGGCTACGTACTTTCGACCGCGCTTCGAGGCAGGACAGCCTGTCGAGACGGCGACCAGTGAGCGTCAATACCGGGTGTACGATTAATAAAGCGTGTTAATCAGGCATTTTCTATCAGTAGCAGCGCACCACGTGCCTCAATTGAGCCACGTGTTCGCCAGTCGAATACCTCGGCGGCGTATTTTTCCTGACAACTGGCGGCCATTTCCAAAAAGGTTGATCGCTCGGGATCGCTGATCAGTATATGTTTCACACCAGCACTAACGGCTCTGTCAATCATTGCAGCGACGGGTTCGACCAGTTCGTCCCAGAAGCAGATGTCTGCTGCTATAAGCATGTCATAGCGTGCCAATTGGCGGGTCGTCAGCTTTTCGAAGCGACTGACAAGATGGGTGGTCTGTACTCTATTCAATTCAGCCACTGCGTCCAGATACGGGAACACATTGGGGTCGGCGTCCATGGAAGTGACGGCTGAACCAAATTTCCTGGCGCACCAGATGCCACCGATACCCCAGCCGCAGCCGACGTCTATAACTGTCCCGGTATGCTCAGGAATATTTTTGCCGAGATAGTCAATGAGCAGGCAGCTGGACTTCCACAACTTGTTACCGTGAATGGTTGGCTGGTTACCCTGGCGTCGCACTCGACGAATGGCAGGGTGGGCGGAGGTGGGCATGACAATGTTGCGAAAGCGGCGTTCCGTGCGCGTGGTTTTACTCAAAGGTGCTCCTCAGGTGTCCGGGTTTATCCATATGGGCGATGTCCAGGCTCGCTCCTGTATGACGGGAGAGTAAAACGGTTCCTTTGCCGGGTCCAGACAACAGCGACCATAAACGTCGCCAATAGCGCCGGGAACCTGTTCGGTCGCGGCCGCTGCACGTTCTTCGCACTGGTCGCTGAAAGGATTAACACCGGCAGCCATGCACTGACGGGTACTCCAGCGACAACTCGGGTTTTCGAGTACCCGCACATAGTAGAATGCCGGCTCATCCGGGCTGTAATCGGGGTCTCGCCAGACGGTGCACAGCTTGTCATTGCCGCTGCCTGTTAAGGCGCAGGTGTTCTCGTTGACCCAGCCACCGGTGTCAGCGGTTCCTGCTATATCGTAGACTTGTTCGCGTGTGGAGCCATCGGCTGCTACCCATCCCTTGATAACTTGCAGGCGCTGCAGGTCGGTACCCGGACTTGTTGAAGTCCCGGCGTCTTTGTTGGCACTGACCAAAAACTCCGGTGAGGCCTCAGTCGCTTGCAGCTCTGAACCCATAGGTACGCCAGCGTGATAGGCTTGGTTGACCATGTCGGGGCTGTCGCAGATACCCTCGGGCATTGATTCGCCGGCGAAGAAGCGCACTACTGGGCGGGTGCCGCTGGTCGCGTAAGTCTCGCGGCGGCGCATGCCCTCGAACAGAGAGTCTCGTGCATTCTCTTCCGCCCAGACGACTGCCAGACCACCGGGATTGTCGTAAAAGTGATCTTGCAGATTGCGATAGCCGGCATCGCGCCGCCCAAGGTGGCCCGTGTAGTTATCTTCCTCGGCACCACCAGGTGTTGCCGTGTGAGTGTCGGTGCTGCCGATGAAACCCAGCTTGAAGGGATTGATGCCACTTGTCTGTTCGAGGGCCAGGCCTTCCTTCAGCACGTTGCGTACCATGTTGCGGCGACCAAATTGATCGACTGATACCGGTTCCCCCACATCTGAACGCATCTCTCCAAACACTGTACCCAGCATCGCCAGGTTGTCCGAGGGTGCCTGCTCGAAATCACAAAGCTCGTCCTCGGTTGCGACTCCGCGCTGCAGCAGTCGGTCGAATCTGCATTCGCTGGCTGCCTTGTGTTGCACCAGTTCGACCAGCGGCTCGAAAAACAAACGATCCTGTGCTTGTTGCTCGTTTTCAGGATCGGGAAACATCAGGCCGCGACTGAGATTGGGGTTGTGTGGTATGGACATGACATCGCAACCCGTATCACTTTCGATGCATTGTTCGCGTAGTTGACGCCACAGCTCCGGATAGTTTCTCGAACCCGTATCGTAGGTTGATATCGCGGTATCGGTCACCGCTGCATTACGAAAAATCACATTCCTGTGCAGGTTCGAATAGTTGGGCGCATCGGTATATTCGTAGCCAACAAACGTCGTGAAAGAGCACTCGGAACTGCGATCGTAATAGTCTTCTGCAGCCACCTGGATCTGGCCCCAGGTTTCGCGATGCGCCGCAGCGCAGTCGTCCAGTGTGCAGACAAACGATTCTGTTTTCTGGTTGCCATCGTCTACTACCCCGAGGTTTACCCAGTAATCTGCCGCCAGTAGCTGAACCCCAAACCACTGGCTGCGGGTGCCGATACAGGCTGGAAACCAGTAGGAAAGCCGGGAAGAATCTTGTGTACAAAGGTTGATTGGCCCCAGGAATTCAGCGTGATCGGTGACTGCAGTGAAGTCCAATGGACGCTGTATCTGTGCTGTTGTGGTCTGATTTGCGTCGGCATCCGAAACAACGATGGGTTCGCCCATAGCATATCGGTAAGCCGCACCCGGGTCGTTGCGCTGGCTCGACAGATAACTGTCGAAGGAAAAGCTCGTGTGAACGTGCAGGTCCCCGAAAAATGGCTGCCTGTCCTTATTGAAATGGCTGCAGGGCTGGCGTTCCTCGGTGCGTTTGAAAGGGAGTTCGGCCCACGCTACCGCGCTTGCCAGGCAAAGGGCAGTAGCAACGATAAGCGGCGCCGAACGATGTCTGGTCATGTTAATAAGCCTGCTATAAAGAGACCGCTATTCTCGCATTCACTGAGGCCAGGATGCCAGCGCGCTCTGACTGTGCGGGGTGACGCCGCCTGTCGCCTTGGGGTAGGATGCCGCATGGCGAAAGGGCTGGTAAACCACAGTGGGCGGAGAATATGACGGATAGGCCGTACGTGGAGCTGCTGGAGAAAAACAAGCCCAGGCAAGCTCGCGCCAAGCGGACCTATGAAGGTATTCTGAACGCTGCCGCCGAATTGCTGGTAGAGGTGGGTGTCGAGCGCATCTCGACCAACCTGATTGCCGAGCGCGCCGGTATCACAGTGCCCGCACTGTATCGTTACTTTCCCAACAAGTACGCCGTACTGCACGCCCTTGGCGCGGTGCTGATGGATAACCAGAATAATGTTTTTCAGCGCTGGTTCGAGCGCAATGGGCAGCATATGGATCCACAGAACCTGCTGGACGATATCTACCAGGTGCTGAAAGACTCTTACGACGTCACTCTCGCCCAGACGGGTGGTGCTGAAATAATTCAGTCGCTACGGGCAGTGGCACCGCTGCAGGAGTTACGTCTGCAGTCGCATCGATTGGTATCGACACAGTTTGCCGAACTCGTCGGTGAGCTCCTGAAGCGCCCCGTTGATGAGGTGTTGCTGATGCAGGCCAGGCTGACCATAGACACGGGTTACGCTGTTGTAGAAATGGCCCTGGAGGATGACACCCCGTCACCGGAAAATACGCTGCGACAGGGTGCTCTCATGATTGGGCTGTATTGGGCCAATATACTGCAAGGCCCATGATGACGATTCAGTCCAGCGGTTCGACGTCCTCTGCCTGAGGCCCCTTATCGCTTTGTGCCTCACGGAAAGACACCCGTTGACCGTCCCGCAGTCCACGGCGACCCTCGCCCAGGATGGAGCGAAAATGTACAAATATCTCTTCCCCATCGTCCTTGGTAATAAAACCAAAGCCTTTGGAGGTATTGAACCATTTGACCTCGCCTTCTTCCCGGTTGCCCGAGCTTGGCGCCTTGTTACCTGAGTCTTTTGGCTTTTTCTTGCTTGCTGGACGAGCAGGCTTATGTGCTTGGGCTTTATGCTGGCCCTGACTGGCAACAGCAACGGGCCGGCTGATGGTAGTAAGAAAAGCTGTCGCCAATGTGGCGATGGTGAATGCTGCCAGAAGGATCAGGTCGGGTAATGACTCGCCTCGTAGCAGTGTCGTAACGGTGGAGGCCACGGCAGCGATAATAACGCTGGTGACGATTTTTCCTAGCACAGTCATGGAATTCCTCTTTAGTCGATGTCGTGCCGGTCGCGGCGCCGGCGCGCAATTCTATCATCGATGGACGCTGCCGAACCGGCCTAAATAAAAAATTATTGCGCTGCGCCGTTGCGATTGCAGCGGCGGTGCAGGCGATGTTGGTACTGTGTCAGCACGGCCCGGCACCGGTGCCGCCGGACTTGGTCCAATTTCAGAGCTTGGAGACTTCCTCGGCCTGCAGACCTTTGGGGCCTTCGACCAGTTTGAACTCAACCACCTGACCTTCGTTCAGGGTGCGATAGCCCTCTCCTTCGATGGAGCGGAAGTGAACAAAGACATCGTCGTCACTTTCCTCGCGGGTTATAAAGCCAAACCCTTTGGCGTTGTTGAACCACTTCACCGTGCCGCTAACACGTTCACTCATACCACCTTCCTCGGTTTTGCACTGGGCTTTTTATTATGCTTTTCGGTACCGTGGTACCGAAAAGGCGGGAAACCGATTTTTTTGGGACATTACAGCTGTTGTATACGCTGCTCCTGCTCCTGTAACTTGGCTAACGCCTGTTTCTGGGCGTCAAGCTTTTCACGTTCTTTGGCGACGACCTCAGCGGGTGCCCGATCTACAAACGACGCGTTGGACAACTTGCCCTTAATGCGAGCGAGGTCCTGGTTGAGTTTGTCGATCTCCTTGGCCAGCCTCGACAGTTCTGCCTCCTGGTCTATCAGGCCCGCCATGGGCACTAGAATCTCCAGGTTGCCGACCAGCGCGGTCGCCGCAACGGGCGCTTCATCACCCTCTGATAGCCAGGTAATGTCTGCGAGCTTGGCCAGCTTCACCAGGAACGGCGCATTTTGTTCCAATCTGGATTTATCTGTCTCATCGCCGTTCTTCAGGAGTAACGACAGCGCCTTGCCGGGCGGGATATTCATTTCGCCACGGATGTTGCGCACGCCGACAATAACGCCTTTGAGCCATTCTATATCTGCGTTTGCAGCCTTGTCTATCGCCTTGTCATCGGTCACAGGGTAGGGCTGCAACATGATGGTTGGCCCAGAGACACCAGCCAACGGGGCCACGGTTTGCCAGATTTCCTCGGTGATGAAAGGCATGAAGGGATGCAGTAAACGCAGCCAGGTCTCCAGCACCCGGATGAGGGTTCGGCGGGTACCGCGCTTGGCTTCCGCGCTGGCTTGTTCGTCCCAGAGCACGGGCTTGGACAACTCCAGATACCAATCGCAGTACTCGTTCCAGATAAATTCGTAAAGTGCCTGCGAGGCGTGGTCAAAACGATAGTGTTCAATGGCGCGGGTGACTGCCAGCTCTGTCTCCTGCAGGCGACTGAGAATCCAGCGATCTGCGAGACTGAGTTCCACCGCCAGGTCACCCTGTTGGCCACAATCCTCCCCCTCGCAGTTCATCAGCACGTAGCGGGCAGCATTCCAGATCTTGTTACAGAAGTTGCGGAAACCCTCGATGCGACCAATATCAAATTTGATATCCCGGCCGGTGGAGGCCAGTGAATAATAGGTAAAGCGCAGGGCGTCGGTGCCATAGGGGTCTATGCCCTCCGGGAATTGCTTGCGGGTCGCTTTTTCGATGCGTTTGGCCAGCTTTGGCTGCATCATTCCGGCGGTACGCTTGGCGATCAATGGTTCCAGTTCGATGCCATCGATGAGGTCGATTGGATCGATCACATTACCCTTGGACTTGGACATCTTCTGGCCTTCCACGTCGCGGACGAGGCCGTGCACGTAGACGGTGTGAAAGGGAACTTCCTGGCGGAAGTGCAGGGTCATCATGATCATCCTGGCGACCCAGAAAAATATAATATCGAAGCCGGTAACCAGCACGCTGCTGGGGTGAAACAGCGCCAGTTCCTGGGTTTCCTCGGGCCAGCCCAGTGTCGAGAATGTCCACAGGGCAGACGAAAACCAGGTGTCCAGGACATCTTCGTCCTGGCTCAATTCCAGCTGCTCACCCAGTCCGTACTCGGACCTTACCGCTGCCTCATCTGCACCGACGTAGACATTACCGTCGGCATCGTACCAGGCCGGTATTCGATGGCCCCACCACAGCTGGCGACTGATGCACCAGTCCTGTATGTCCCGCATCCAGGCAAAGTAGGTGTTCTCCCACTGTTTTGGTACAAAGTTGATCGCCCCTGATTCGACGGCCTCAATCGCGGGCTTGGCCAGCGTTTTAGCGTCGACATACCACTGTGGCGTCAAATAGGGCTCTATGACAACGCCAGAACGATCACCACGGGGCACTTTCAGGGTGTGGTCTTCGATCTTGTCGAGCAGGCCCAGGGCGTCCAGGTCGGCGACGACGCGCGCGCGGGCTTCGAAGCGATCCAGTCCCCGGTAGGCCTCGGGGGCATTGTCATTGATAGCGCCATTGTGATTGAGAATGTTGATCAGCGGCAGTTCATGCCGTTGGCCCATCTCGTAATCATTAAAATCGTGGGCCGGGGTGATTTTCACGCAGCCGGTACCGAACTCGCGATCCACGTAATCGTCGGCAATGATCGGTATCTGCCGGCCGGTCAGTGGCAGGTCGATGGTCTGGCCGATCAGGGCTGCGTAGCGTTCGTCCTCGGGATGAACGGCTACCGCAGTGTCACCCAGCATGGTCTCCGGCCGGGTGGTCGCTACGGTCAGATGGCCCTCGCCATTGCTGAGCGGGTACCGAAAGTGCCACAGGTGACCTTTTTCTTCCTCGGACACGACCTCCAGGTCAGAAATGGCAGTATGCAGAGCAGGGTCCCAGTTCACCAGGCGCTGGCCCCGGTAGAGCAGCCCTTCGCGATAGAGTTTGATGAATACTTCCTGCACGGCCGCGCTCAGGCCCGGATCCATAGTAAAGCGCTCTCGAGACCAATCCATGGAGGAACCCAGGCGCCGCAGCTGACGGGTTATGGTGTCGCCGGACTCCTCTTTCCACTCCCAGACTTTGTCGATAAATTTTTCCCGGCCCAACGCGTGGCGGTCAGTGCCCTGGGCTTCCAGTTGGCGTTCGACAACCATCTGGGTGGCGATGCCGGCGTGGTCGGTACCCACTTGCCACAGCGTGTTGTAGCCGGCCATGCGGTGGTAGCGGATCAGGGCGTCCATGATCGCTTCCTGGAAGCCGTGTCCCATATGCAGGCTGCCCGTCACATTGGGCGGTGGAATCATGATGCTGTAGGCTTGCTCGCCGCCCTGGGGAGCAAAATAGCCGTTGCGCTCCCACTCTTCGTACCAGCGGGTTTCGATGTCGGCGGGTTGGAATGTCTTTTCCATGGCTGTCGGCTTGCGGGTTCTGGCCCGATCCTGCGCTTAAAGGGGCGCGATTATACGCCTCAAAGGTCGTGCTTTTCCAATTGGTAACCACGGGCCTGGTAGAAGCGCCAGGATTGACGCAGTATCGCCAGGCTTTGCTCATCCTGCGTTACCACCTCGGCGACCCGATTAAAGCGGCCGAAAAATTCCGGGACCGCCAGTTGCAGGTTAACCAGAAGGTCATTATGGTCGCCCGGTTCCTGCCCCCAGCCAATGGCGATCTGTTGCGAGTCCTCTTCTCCAGCGATGCCGTGGGGCAGAAAACTGGCTGGCCGATAACTCCACAGCAGCTCGTCGAGTTGTCTGCCCTGGGCCTCGTCGACGGCATTGATAAAGACCCGGTGACCCTGCTGAACCGCTTTATCAACCAGCCTCGCAGCCACATGCAGACGCTGCCCGGGCTCGGCGCTCTGCACCACGTAGAAACCTACCCGGGTCATGCGGCTACTTGCCTACCCGGTCTCGCAGGTACTGCGTTAGTAATGCCACTGGTCTGCCGGTAGCACCTTTGGGGGTGCTGTCCCAGGCCGAGCCGGCAATATCAAGGTGCGCCCAATCGTATTTTTCGGCGAACCGGGACAGGAAGCACGCAGCGGTGATGCTGCCACCGCCGGGGCCGCCAATGTTGGCCACATCGGCGAAGTTGCTGTTCAGCTGTTTCTGGTAGTCGTCCCACAGTGGCATGCGCCAGGCCCGATCATGGCTGCTTACGCCGGCGGACAATAGCTGGTCGGCGAGCTCGTCCTTGTTGGCATAGAGTGCCGAAGCATGGGCGCCCAACGCCACCACACAGGCTCCGGTTAAGGTGGCGATATCGATAACAGCACGGGGCTTGTAACGCTCCGCATAGGTGAGAGCATCGCATAGCACAAGGCGTCCCTCGGCATCGGTATTGAGCACCTCTATGGTTTTGCCGGACATACTGGTGACCACATCACCCGGTTTGGTCGCGCCGCCACTGGGCATATTCTCGGCGGCAGCGACAATGGCCACGACGTTGAGTCCCAGCCCCAGATCGGCGACCGCCTGCATGGTGCCAAAGACACTGGCAGCGCCACCCATATCGAATTTCATTTCATCCATTTTCGCGCCGGGCTTCAGCGAGATGCCACCGGTATCGAAGGTGATTCCCTTGCCAACTAACACATAGGGCTGGTCGGCAGCTTTGCCGCCTTTGTACTCCATGATGATCAGGCGCGCTGGTTCGTCACTACCGGCAGATACCGAGAGCAGGGAACCCATGCCCAGGTCGCGCATTTTTTTCTCGTCGAGAATACGAGTGGTCAGTTTGGCCTGGCCTTTGGCCAACTTGCGGGCCTCACCGGCAAGGTAGTTGGGGGTGCAGATGTTGCCCGGCAGGTTAGCCAGATTGCGCGCCGTATTGACCCCTTGGCCGGTGTGCCTGCCTGCAGCCAGCGCGGCTGAGGCTGCACGGGTGCTGATTTTCTTCCCTGGATCGACAACAACGCGGCGCAGCTTGCTGGCCGCAGCGGGTTTGGACAGTGTCCTCGTATAACGATAGCTGGCCGCGACAATTTGGCGGGCAAGTTGATCGAGCAACCAGGCGCTGTCGGTGTTCCTGGCGCGGAAGCTTCCCAGATGGATTGTGGCATCCTTTGCCTGGCTCTTGGTCAGTGCCTTGGCGGCATTGAGGCAGAACTGCAGGGCTATGGCCCTGTCGGCTTTCTTGCTTTCGCCACAGCCTACCAATAGCAGCCGTTTCGCCTTGCCGCTGGCAGGCAGAAGCAGGGTCTCGCCCTTGGCCCCGGAGAAGTCTCCAAGCTCCAGCGTCCGTCGAATAATACCGTCACCGGCGCGGTCCAGCTGCTGAGCAGCGCCAGACAGTTTGGCGGTAGCAAATACCGGCAACACAGCACACTGTGTTGCGGTTGCTGTGGGATCGTCGATACTGCGGGCGGTGAAAGTGATTTTGCTCATGGGAATTCCTTCGCTGTCATATAGCGGCGTAGTGTATGATGTCGAGCGTACGAACTAAACCACGAAGTGATGAAAAACGCCCCCTGACCTGGCTCTGTATGAAGATTCTTCGCTATCTCAACCGGGAAATATTAACGCACATGGTGGCTGTGAGTTTCGTGCTGTTGGTTATTATCATCAGCGGGCGATTCGTGAAATACCTCGCGGAGGCTGCTGTCGGCGATATTGCCGCCGGAATCCTGCTACCGGTCATGCTCTATCGGCTGCCGGGCTTTCTTGAGCTTATCATTCCCCTTGGCCTGTTTATTGGCATCCTGATGTCGTACGGGCGTCTCTACGTGGAAAGTGAGATGGTGATTCTGTCGGCCTGCGGCGTCAGCCCGCAACGCCTGGCCCTGTACACGCTGGTTCCCGCGAGTGTCGTGGTCATCATAGTGGCGCTACTGAGCCTGCTGATTACCCCGCTGGGTGCGCAAAGGTCGGCGGCACTGTTGGATGATCCTGGTTCCCAACAGGGGCTGCAGTCACTGGTGGCTGGTCGCTTCCAGACCCGGCGCGGCAGCGATATCGTCAGTTATGCACAGACCATTTCCGCAGAAACCGGGGTCATGAGTTCAGTGTTCCTGACCCAGCGAGCGAGTGACAAAGACGTCGATCCGAGGATGGTGATCACTGTCGCCCAGGAGGGCGAGATGCGTATTGATCCCGATACGGGCGCCCGTTACATGGAGCTGCGCAAGGGCTATCGCTATACAGGTATGCCCGGCCGCCTCGACTACGAAGTGGTCAGCTTCGATCGATTCGGGGAACTGATACCGGAGCCCGAGGGCGGAATCAGAACCGCGTCGCCGGTCGACGGCAGGACAACACTGGCATTGTTGCGCTCGTCGAAGCAGGAGGACATTGCCGCACTCAAATGGCGGCTGTCGCTGCCGTTTATGGTGCCCATAGTGGCCATTATTGCCATGTGCCTGAGTCGAACGGATCACCGCCGCGGTCGCTATATAAAAATGGCACCGGCATTCCTGATCTATCTCTCTTACCTGATGTTACTGGCCAACGCCCGCACCGCTGTTGAGGATGGAGCAGGTAATGTGCTGCTCAGCTTCTGGGCCGTGCACAGCGCATTCGCGCTACTCGCCCTGGGTATGTTGTTTGGTGGTCAGCTACAGACGCGCTTCAGGCTGTGGAGGCTGGCCCGTGAACAAACTTGACCGCTATGTTGGTAAAACAGTGCTGGCGGCCATACTGCTGGTGCTGGCCATTATTGTCGGGCTAGATGCCGTGGCCGCGTTCATCGACGAGGCGGACAACATCGATGAAACCTATACTTTCGGCCAGGTCACCATTTATGTGTTGCTGACGCTGCCGGGACGCTTTTACGAGTTTATTCCTTTTGCCGCGCTGATAGGCTGCCTGATCGGACTCGGTCAGTTGGCCAGCTCAAGTGAATTGGTGGTTATGCGTGGCGCCGGTGTGTCCACCGGCCGATTGGTGTGGATTGTTATGAAGCCGGCGCTGCTGGTGGCGGTGGCGGGATTCCTGGTCGGAGAATACGTCGCGCCAAATACGGAACAAATGGCTCAGAGCCATCGCGCCATTGCCCAGAATCCCGGTGAGGGTGTCGCCGGTAAGTACGGCATCTGGAATCGCGAGGGGAACAGCTTCCTGCACTTCAATGCGCTGGAGGCCAATGGGGTGGTGTACGGCGTCACCTTGTTACAGTTTGATAACCGCTACCGGTTGCAGTCTGCTCTGCGTGCGCAGCGGGCCACGTTTCAGCGCGATCACTGGCTGATGGAGCAAGTGGTCAAAACCGATTTCACCAGCTGGGAGACTACCCGCACACGGCATACCACGCTGCGCTGGGATACGGGTGTCACCCCGGAGTTGTTGACGATGGAGGTGGTTGCACCGGACCAACTACCGCTGGCGGATTTGTACCGCTACAGCCGTTACCTGATGCAGCAGGGGCTTGATGCAGATGACTTTGAACTGGCCATGTGGCGAAAAATCTTGCAGCCGCTGGCGATCGCCGGTCTGGTGCTGGTGGCGATTTCGTTCATCTTCGGTCCACTGCGCGATGGCACCATGGGTTTCCGAATTTTCGCCGGGGTTATTGTAGGTATCGTGTTTCGTACCAGCCAGGACCTGCTGGGTCCGGCCAGTTTGGTGTTCGGCTTTTCTCCGCTGTACGCGGCGCTTATCCCGATCGCAGTCTGTATGCTTTTTGGTATTGGACTGCTGCAAAAAGCCCGCTAGTCTGCGCTTGTTTTAGCGCCAGCCTTATCCGCTTTTCGTTTAGGTAACAGCAGTAGTTGAGTGCCCGACAAGCGGTCGTGCCAGCTGCGGCCTTCGCCATCGAACAGGCACCACAAGTAGCCCAGTCCCAGGCATAGCGCAGAGAGTAGTGCGGCGAGGCAACGCACCACACAATCGCGCAGGGTCACATCGTCGCCATCCTTCCTGACGAGTTTGATTCGCCATGCCTGCATGCCCAGGGTCTGGCCGCTTTTCAGCCAGAAAATACTGAAGAAAGTAATGACAGTCAGCACTGCAATGCACTGCACTGCCAGCCGCGGTAGTGCAATGTCTGCGGCGCTGCCGCCAGTGCCGGACATGAGAGCGCCCTGTAGTCCCAGCGCAATTGCCACGCTGAACATGATGAGCGGCAGAACCAGCAAGGTGTCATACAGTATGGCCATCAATCTGCGCAGCAGAAACGGCGGCGGGAGCTTGGCCTCGGCGGTGGTGTCTTTGGTCATGGCGGGCAGTCTAGCATTACCGGTCGACGATGAGCCAAGCATTCGCCGGCAGCCGATTGAGCACGTCGACGCCGGCATGCTACATTGCCTGACCCTGTAGGCGAGCGCCCCTATGAAAGTACTACTGGTAGAAGACGATGCCAGCGTTGGTCAGTTTGTCGTCGACGAATTGACCGCCGTTGGTCATCAGTGTGTGCATCGCACGGATGGTGAACAGGGCCTGCAGGAAGCGCGTAGCGCTGACTATGATGTGCTTATTGTCGATCGCATGCTGCCCAAGGTAGACGGTCTTACGCTCATAAAAACCCTGCGCAATACGGGTAATCAGACGCCAGTCCTTATACTCAGCGCCCTCGGAGAGGTTGATGACCGGGTCAAGGGCCTGCACAGCGGCGCTGATGACTACCTGGTCAAGCCGTTCTCCATGGCAGAGCTGGAGGCGAGGTTACAGGTGCTGCAGCGGCGCGCGGCACTGCCGTCCAGCGAGGCACCTACATCACTGGAGGTCGAGGATCTGCGCATGGATCTGCTGACCCAGACGGTGCGGCGACAGGGCGTGGAGGTGGCATTGCAGCCTCGCGAATACAAGCTGCTGGAGTACCTGATGCGTCACCCGGGTCAGGTTGTGACCCGGGCGATGTTGCTCGAGCATGTCTGGGGCTACCATTTTGACCCGCAGACCAACGTCATCGACGTCCATGTTTCGCGCTTGCGTCAAAAGATCGATAAGGATTTCGAGAGTCCACTATTGACCACGGTACGCGGTGCCGGCTATCGCCTTGGTAGTGAGGCCCCGGCCCGCTAGTTAGCGCAGCGTAGCAATCCTATGAAAATACGTGACGTCCTCACCAGCCTGACCTTCCGCTACATTGCCCGCTATGTCACCGCCTTGAGTTTCACGGTGTTTGTCCTTCTGGGCGCACTTTACGGCTACTTCAGTTACACCTATTTCAGTGATCTGAGTGAATCAATCCTCGAGGAACTCGAGACCTTACAGCTCATTCATCGCGGCCAGTCTTTACCTGGCGTGCGCCAGTACATTGACGATCAACTGGCCACGCCGGCGGTGGGACGTTTTTCCTACCTCGTTGCAGACAGGGAATCCAACAAACTGGCCGGTGACCTGCCTCTGGCACCGAACTACCAGGAATTTACCGGCGGCTGGTTGGGCTTCGAGCTAGCCTTGTCCAACTGGGGTGAAACGGTCGACGTGGACTTCCTGGCCAGGAGCGCTGAACTGGGCGATGGTCAGTGGGCGCTTGTGGCGCGCAGCTATGCCGATACCGCGCAGCAGGTTGCTGTTGTTTTCCAAACGTTGTTCAGGGCAATGCTGGCAACAGTCTTGCTGGGTATTATCGGCGGCTTTCTCAGTGCGGCCGCGAGTCTTGATCGGGTCGAATTGCTCAATCTTGAGCTCGATCGGATCGTGCGCTCGAATCCGGCAGCGCGCCTGGACGTTACCGATCGTAAAGGTTACGTACGTCAATTGGCCATAGGCATGAATAACATCCTGGCTCAGATGGAGTCTTTGATGCAGGGCGTACGGATGGTGTCGGACAATATTGCCCATGATTTGCGCACACCGCTGACCAGAATGCGTAACAATCTCAGCCAACTTGGACACAAACTCGATGCCGACAATCGCCGCGAAGTAGACGTCATTATTGAGGAGTGTGACGAACTGCTCGCTTCGTTCAATGCACTGTTGAGAATATCAGCCCTGGAAGCCGGGGCGGTGCACTCGGGAGAGTCTGATATTGACCTGGTGGTCGTACTGCGCGACGTGGCCGAACTGTATGAACCGGTAGCCGCCCAGAAGAACATCCAGATTCAACTCGAGGTGCCCGACGAGTTTTATTTTTGTGGCGATCGCGACCTGCTGTTCCAGATGGCAGCCAACCTGGTGGATAACGCGGTCAAGTATACTGTGGAAAATTCGACTGTCACGCTTGCGCTGCAGCCGTTAAACGATGGTAGTTGCAATATTGTGGTAGCCGACGCCGGGCCGGGTATTCCCGTCGCGGATCGGAAGAATGTGTTCCGGCGATTTTACCGGCAGGAGTCGAGTCGTGGCCAGCAGCCTGGCCACGGGCTCGGGTTGAGCCTGGTGCAGGCGATCGTCCAGCATCATCGGGGCAGTGTGCAGTTGTCCAGTAATAATCCCGGTCTGCGGGTGAGAATCACTTTACCAGCCAAGGTTACTCAAGGCTGAGGTGATCGGTAGACGGCGGCGCCGGTGTTTCCTTTTTGCGGTATTCCTCGGGCAACATATCGGCGCCCTCATCTGCAAGCGCAATCGTCGATAGGTCCAGATTCAGTTCGGGTGGTTCATCCGGGGCACAGTCTGAAAAGTCACTACCCTCGGGTGCAAGTTGGATGGACTCGGTGTCGGGTGGCGGCGGTAGTTCACCACGATCCAGCCTGGGTATCTCCTCACCGACCTCGCCCACACTCAGGTGAGAGGTATCAGGTGCAGCCGGCGCTGGCGCAGCCTCGGTGGACAATCTGGCGCCCGTCTCGGCCAGATCCAGCATCGACGTGTCGACCTCCACCGCGGTGACAATCGGCTTTTCCTCGGGTCTGAGCACATCGCTGCCAGCGGGTGCGAGGTCAAAACCAGGGTCGGGGATTGTCGGTTCTGTCGAGCCGGAGGCGACGGCTGCGATACGTTCGGCGGCACTCATTGCTGGCGCCGGTGGCGGCGTTGCGGCAGCGGTTGAAGGCGCCTGCTCCGCAGTCGGTGAGGGGGCGTCGGCTGTACGAATCAGCGGTTTGGCCCCGGCCTTCTTCATGGCTTCTTGATACTTGAGCGCAGTGGCCTTGTCGCAGTCGCGCTTGATCATCTGTGGTTGGCCGCTGAACAGTTTGTCCAGGGTGACGTCGTCGGCTTTAAACAGGCGGCCCAGTTGCTGGCGGACACTGGCGATATCATGGCCTTCCAGTACCGTGCCGGCGTAGTAAATGTTGTAGCGCACTTCCATCACGGCCCCCTTTGCTACCCGTTGGCACAGTATAGGCCCGCTGGGTGATCAGACCAAGCCGCACCTGCAAGATTGATCTGGTACCATAAGCGGCTTGTTCCCAATTCGATCCATAATCGTGGTATGAGTGATCGCGTACCGACACAGTTTGTCACGACCCTGCTGCGCATGGTGGGTGACCGCGGTTATGATTTCAGCGGCATCCTTGCCGACGCGGGGCTAGACTTCAATCCCCTGCAGCCGCAGGAAGCGGGGTATCGCGCTGAGATCAGCGCCATGCAATATTCCCGTGTCTACCAGCATGTACTGCATCTGTTGCAGGATGAGACCTTCGGGGTCACCGGCAGCGAGCTGGTAGCGCCCGGTGCGTTCCGCATGATGTGTTATTGCATCATATCCTGCGACAACCTCGGACAGGCCATTGGTCGCGCTTCTGAGTTCTATCGCACTTTCTTCGACGAGCGCAGTCAGCTGTTTGCGAACTTTTCAGAACAGTATGCACGTGTCGGATATCGCACCATTGACCGCGGCAGGCAGCCTCAGGTGGCGGCCGCCGATGCCTATGGACTGTCTATGTGGCACCGTTTTTTTGGCTGGTTGTGTGGTCGCCCCATTGAGCTGAAACGGGTGGACTTCTCAGGGGTCGAACCTGAAAGGCTGGAAAAATATGAGAAGCTGTTTGGTTGCCCTCTGTACTTCAATCAGGCCAATGATCTTTTGTATTTCGACAGTGCCTGTCTCGCCTGGCCAGTGGTGCATACCGAGCACTCGCTACGTGAGTTTTTGCGGACAGCGCCCTACCAGTTGCTGATTATGGAAAATGACCCCAATGGCAATAATTTGTCAGCCCAGGTCAAGGCGATGATCGGACACGATTTCAGTGAGGGCTTCCCCAGCTTCGACACCATAAGCAGCGCGCTCAACATGTCGGCGCCGACGCTGCGTCGTCGGCTTAAGCGGGAGGGGACTACCTTTCAGCAGTTGAAAGATGATGCGCGCTGTGAGGCGGCCAAGCTCTGCCTTGATAGGCCCGAACTGTCGATTAATGAAGTCGCACTGCAGATGGGTTTCACTGACCCCAGCGCCTTTCACCGCTCGTTCAAGAAATGGACTGCACAGACACCGGGACAGTTCCGAGCCAGCCGCCGTAGAAACGATAACCGCAGTGGCTGAGTAGCCAACCGAAGGTGTTGCTGCAGTCCGCCCTCGGTTATACTCTCGCCCCGATTTTTTGGAGGTCTTTATGTCAGTTCAGGAACAGATAGAACAGCGTCTTACCGAACTTCTGGCGCCTGTTTTTTTGGAGGTTATCAATGAAAGCAGTCAGCACAATGTGCCACCAAATTCAGAAACACATTTTAAGGTAGTTGCCGTCAGCGATGCTTTCGAAAGCAAACGTCAGGTTGCTCGTCATCAGACGATTTACGCGGCATTGGCGGATCAGTTGCAGGGCCCGGTGCATGCACTTGCCCTGCATACCTATACGCCAGCGGAGTGGCAGTCGCGTGAAGGTGCGGCACCCGAGTCGCCGGATTGTCTGGGTGGTAGCAAGCAGGAGTCGGCATGAGTGAATCAGATCGCTGCGACGTGGTGGTCGCAGCTCTGTACAAATTCGTCAGTCTGGAAGATTACCAGGCGCTGCGGGAACCTCTGCTCGACACCTGTCTTAAGGCCGGTACCCGGGGTACATTGCTTTTGGCCCGGGAAGGCATCAACGGAACAATAGCCGGAACCCGAGAGGCCATCGATACCGTGCTGGCCTTTCTGCGCAGCGATAAACGCCTGGAGGGTCTCGAACACAAGGAGTCCTTCGACGACCATATGCCGTTTTATCGCATGAAGGTGAAGCTCAAAAAGGAGATCGTCACCATGGGGGTTGAGGCGATCGACCCCAACGAAGCGGTTGGCACTTACGTGGAGCCTCGTGACTGGAACGCACTGGTGAATGATCCCGAGGTGGTCCTGATCGACACTCGCAATGATTATGAATACGGTATTGGCAGTTTCCGCGGTGCCCTCGATCCGCAGACCACGACATTTCGGGAGTTCCCCGCCTATGTTCGGGAGAACCTTGATCCGGCGCGGCATAAGAAGGTTGCCATGTTCTGCACGGGTGGTATCCGTTGTGAAAAAGCCTCTGCATTCATGCTAAGAGAAGGTTTTGAGGAGGTCTACCATTTGCAGGGTGGCATCCTGAAATACCTCGAAGAGATCCCGGAACAGGAGAGCACCTGGGAGGGTGAATGCTTCGTTTTCGATAATCGGGTGGCGGTTAACCACAAGCTGGAAAAGGGCCACTACGATCAATGCTACGGTTGCCGTCACCCCATCACTGAGGCGGATAAACTGTCGGACAAGTATCAAAAAGGCGTTTGCTGTCCTCGCTGTTATCAATCCCTGAGCGAAGATCAAAAAGACCGTTTTGCGGAGCGTCAAAAACAAATTGAACTGGCCGCCGCCAGGGGTGAAGTTCATGTTGGCGCGGCACCGCCCGCGCGCCAGGACCCAAGGCCCGGTCAGGCAGACGGTTACTGAACCTGAATAGGTGGAGAAAGGCGCGATGGTGACCTGCGGGGAAAAGCTGGTACAGCTGTTGGAAGGCTACGGAGTGGACACGGTATTTGGTATACCGGGCAATCACACTGTCGAGCTGTATCGTGGACTGGCGGGCAGTGGGCTGCGCCACGTTTCGCCGCGTCACGAGCAGGGGGCGGGCTTCATGGCCGATGGCTACGCGCGAGCCACCGGGCGACCGGGTGTCTGTTTCCTGATTAGTGGACCGGGGTTGACCAACGCGCTTACCCCGATGATGCAAGCCCTGGCCGACTCCGTACCAATGCTGGTCATATCTGCGGTGGCTGCACGCCATCAGCTAGGCATGGGGGAGGGTCATTTGCACGAGTTGCCCGACCAACGTGCACTGGCTAGCCAATGCAGCCGTTTCAGTCATACATTGATGCGCGCGGATGAGTTGCCCAAAGTGCTGGCCCGGGCATTTGCGGTGTTCGACAGCGAGCGACCCGGTCCTGTCCATATTGAAATTCCCCTGGACGTTATCACATCTGACGCCAGTCACCTTGAGGTTGAGCCCTGGCCGTCAGTGGCTCCCCCGGGCCCTGCGATGGCTGCGCTGCACGAGGCGGCTGCAATGCTGAGCGCGGCAAGCAAGCCGGTGATGATTGTTGGCGGCGGCGCCGCCGGCGCCGCGGACGAGGTGTTGCAGGTTGCCGAGCACCTGGACATGCCGGTAGTCAATACGGTTAATGCCAAGGGCACGCTACCTGCGGGGCATGCACTGGCCGTGGGCAGTAGCCCCAGCATCGGTGCAGTCCGGCAGATCCTGCTGGAATCCGATCTTGTGCTTGCCCTGGGCACAGAGTTTGGCGAAACCGATTTTGATATGTTATTTGCGGGCGATCTTGTCTTGTCGTGCCCGCTGATACGGGTTGATATTGACGCCAGGCAGTTGTGCAGGAACCAGCGGCCAACGCTGGCGATACACGCCGATAGCGGCGAATGTCTGCGCCAGTTATTGCCACTGCTGGGTTCGACAGTCACTCACGACGGCCAGGCCAGGGTCCGGGCGGTAAAGGCGGCCTTGCCCGCCGAGGTTCACTATCACTCGCAGTTCCAGGACTTTTTCGAATTGCTGCAGGCCACATTGCCAGAGTTGGTGCTGGTGGGAGATTCGACTCTGCCTACCTACTATGCGGTCTGGCAGTACGAAGCCAGCGCACCGCGACGCTATTTTCATTCGGCCACGGGTGGCGGGACTCTGGGCTACGCCATACCCGCAGCCTTGGGGGCAAAACTGGCCCTGCCGGACAGTCCGGTTGTCGCCCTGATTGGCGACGGCTCAGCGCAGTTCACTTTCTCTGAGTTGGCTGCGGGCGCTGCCGCGGGTGTCGCCGTTGCCGTTATTATCTGGAATAACGCCGGCTACAGTGAGATAGAGCAGGGTATGCTCGCTGCGGGTATTACGCCGGTCGGCGTCGATATTGCGGCACCTGATTTCGTCGAGGCTGCCAGCGCACTGGGCTGTGCAGCAGCGCGCGTCACTACGCCTGAATCGCTTCGTCAGGCGCTGCTCGACAGCCAGTCACGCAGTGTACCTACGGTTATCGAGGTATTGCAGAAGGATTTTATCAGCCTGCCCGCCGGCGGGTGGTACCGCGACTGACCTTCAGCGCAGGTAGTTGTTCAGGAACGTGCGGAATCGGGCGATGGGAACAAAGGTACTGGTCCCTTCGCCATTACCCTCGGAGATAACCCCGGCCAGATAGACGGCCCCGTCAGCGTGGTAAAGCACCACCGGGCCACCTGATGCGCCTTTGTAAGCCTGGCAGTTGGTGTGGGCACTGGCGCGTTGAACGTCGTCCAGCTGTCGGCAATTTTCATGATAGGTCAGCGCCTGGCCCGATCGGCCCAGACCGTCGTCTCGGGAATAGCCCGCCATCACCAGTGCTGAGCTTGCAGCTGCATTATTGGCCGGGCCAATAGTCACTGCTGACGATGGTGAAAAAGCCACCGGTTCCACCAGCCTCAGTATGGCCCAGTCTGCGTTCATGCTGCCGCCGTCAACCAGTGCCCGCGCCTCCCGTACTTCCGGTTGCGGATTGAGGTTGGGCAAACTGAAAGTGATTCTCATGCTGAGGTCGCGGTAGTACTCCAGGCAGTGCCACGCGGTGACAATGTGTTGCGCCTCCCGGGTGCCCTGGCGACTAACCAGCGTCGCGCTGCAATTCTCTCGGTGATGCACCCGCCGGCCCTGTTCATACTTGAAGCCCGGTACATCCAGTCGTCCAACCATTTGCAGCCATGCCGGAGAGCTGGCGGAATAGGTCAGTCGTGCCTCTGGCGTCGGTTCCGCGAGTTGGGCGTCAGCTGGCAGCAGCCACAGGAACAGAAACAGGGCCGACAGCTCGCTGCGAGGTTGGCCAGGGTTTTGGCGGCCGTGGAATAATCTGGTAGCTGGCATAACAGTTTGGTCGATTCTTTTTTGCGCCGACTTGGCGGCGTCTCGCTGCGGCTTTAGGATGGGGCCCGATACTAGGTGAAATTACCAGCGGCGGCAAAGACCTGCCACAGGGGATAACGAATGCATCACGGTAAAGACAGGGTTGTAGTAGTGACCGGAGCCAGTCGCGGCGCCGGCAGGGGAATAGCGCTGGCACTGGGCGCCAGCGGGGCCACCGTTTATGTGACGGGCCGCAGCGAACAGGAGGGCGTGGCGGCGTTGCCGGGGACTATTGGTGCGACTGCGCAGGAAGTCACAGATGCCGGTGGCCGCGGCATTGCTGTGTATTGTGATCACAGTGATGATCAACAGGTCGCGGCCCTGTTTGAGCAGGTTCGCCGCGACCATGGTCGCCTGGACATACTGGTGAACAATGCCACGGCGCTGCACGACGCCCTGACCGACACCGGCCCCTTCTGGGAGAAGCCTCTGGCGCTCACCGATATCTGGGATGTCGGTATGCGCTCTTACTACACGGCGAGTTGGTATGCCGCACCGTTATTGCTGGCCAATGGGGGCGGGCTGGTGGTCAACAGTTCCTCCTTCGGTGGCCGTATTTACATGCATGGCCCAGCCTATGGTGCCGGCAAAGCGGCCGTCGACAAGATGGCCCACGATATGGCCTATGACTTTCGTCCCCATCATGTGGCCGTTGTCTCGATCTGGATGGGCCTGTTACTGACCGAACGGACGCGCATGGTCATGGAGGCTGAGCCAGAGAAATACGCCGATCTGGCGGCGACCTCGGAACATCCGGAGTTTACCGGGCGGGTCATCCAGGCATTGGCAGATGATCCCGATATGATGCAGCGCAGTGGTAAGGTCTGGATCGGCGCCGAACTCGCCCTGGAGTATGGGGTGACTGATATCAATGGTTCCCAGCCGCCGTCGCACCGTGCTTTTTTCGGTGAAACCACAGTTTTTGGTGATGCGGTAGTGGAATAAGTGCATAAGAAACAATGGGTTAGAAAATACCCTAAATGAAGGATGCAGCTGCCTCGGCCCGGGGGGTTTAATTCGGTCAAAACAGTGACAGACGATCGCCTCGGAGGCCCCGCATGACAATCCACCACGAGTTATCCGCCGACAACGCTGCAGCACAGTACAGCCTTGGCTCCGCGCGGGCTGAACAGCTTATCCGCGCCGCGCGTGAGATGGGTCCGGTCCTGCGTGAGCGTGCGGCCCAGTGCAAGGCGCTGCGTCGGGTACCTGATGAGACCATTGCCGATTTCCAGGCGGCGGGCTTCTTCAAAATCCTGCAACCGGAGCAGTGGGGCGGTTATGCCATGGATCCCCAGGTGTTCTACTGTGTTGGGCTGGAGATAGCGCGACACTGCATGTCCAGCGCCTGGGTTCTGGGAGTGGTAGCCGTTCATAATTGGCAACTGGCCGTGTTCGATGACCAGGCGGCGCAAGATGTCTGGAGCGAGGACCCTTCGGTCCTGATTTCCTCTTCGTACGCGCCCGTCGGTAAGGTGGAAGTTGTGGACGGTGGATTCCGTCTCAGCGGGCGCTGGAGTTTCTCCAGTGGCTCACAGCACTGCAAGTGGGCCTTTCTGGGCGCGGTGGTGCCGACGGCCGATGCGCCCTTTGATATGGCCAATTACCGAACCTTCCTGGTGCCAATCAGTGATTATGAAATCGTCGACAACTGGGACGTGGTCGGTTTGCAAGGGACTGGCAGTCATGACGTGGTAGTGAAAGATGCATTTGTGCCCGAGCACCGGACCCATAAATCGATGGACGGCTACCTGTGTGACAATCCGGGTAATGTTGTCAACGATGCCGCTTTATACCGACTGCCGTTCATGCAGGTGTTTGTGCGCGCGGTCTGTACCGCCAGCCTGGGTGCCCTGCAGGGTGAACTCGATGCCTTTATTGAGCTTGCCAAGACCCGTGTCGCGGGACCTGTGAAGATGAAAGATGATCCTTTTGCGCGCAAGCTGGCCGCTGAGGTCAATGCGGCAATCGAGGAGATGAAGCTGACCATGGTCCGTAATTTCGACGCCATGATGACCAGCAACCGGGAGGGCAAGCCGATACCGGTAGAGGATCGTGTGCGTTATCGCTACGACTCGGCAGTGGTCGCCGACCGCTGCCTTGAGTTGTCGGGCAAGATGCTCAAGGCCGCCGGCAGCAGTGGCATTCGCCACGGTAGCGAATTGCTGGCCATTCATCTCGATATTCTCGCCAGCCAGGCGCATGTGGCGAATCACTCGACGCCGTTCGCTGTCAATATGGGCGGCGTACTGTTTGGCGAAGACACCGTCGATTTTGCTATCTGATTAACGAAGACTGGAAATCTAAGGCTATGGCAATGATAGGTGTTCTCCCCGAGGGTAAATACGCCGACTGCGCGAACGGGTATCGCATACACTACCTCGACGAAGGGACTGGCGAGGTCGTGGTTTTTCTCCACGGGTCAGGACCGGGCGCCAGTGGCCACAGCAATTTCAAGGGTAACTATCCGTTACTGGTGGAAGCTGGTTATCGCTGTGTTATTCCCGATCTAATCGGCTATGGTTTTTCTGACAAGCCCAACGACAGGGATCACCCGCTGTCATTTTTTGTCGAGTGCGTTAAACAGACCCTGGACATTGCGGGTGTTCAACGCTGTACGGTGGTCGGTAATTCCCTGGGAGGCGCGATCGCCATCGGCCTGGCGCTGGATTACCCGGAGCTGGTCGATAAGCTTGTGCTGATGGCTCCCGGTGGTCTTAGCGAGATGCCTGAATACCAGCAAATGGCGGGTATGCAGAAGATGTTTCAGGTCTTTGGTTCCGGCCAGGAGGTCACTCCCGAAGTCATGAAGGATCTCTTTGCCACCAGCCTGATGTACGACCCCGCTCATGCCACTGATGAACTGGTGGCCGAGCGGATGCAGATCATGAAGATCATGAACGGGCACGTGATGGCCACCATGCAGGTCCCGGTGCTGACCGAAAGGCTTGCGGAGCTGAATTGCCCGGTACTGGGCTTCTGGGGTCTCAACGAAAACATGATGCCCGAGAGCGGTATGTTGGCGCTGGCCCATAATACGAACCAACTGCGCCTCATCCTGGTCTCCGAGTGCGGGCATTGGGTCATGGTTGAGCACGAGGCCATGTTCAACCGGGCCTGCCTGGACTTCCTGCAAAACGACTGAGCCCAGTTTGCAACAAGGTTGACTCCGGTGGTGTCTGCGCTACCGTGGAGCCTCTAACAGGCTTATAAACCTCGAGGAGTCTCCCGTGAGTGAACTGCAACTGGTCATCGGTAACCGCAACTATTCCTCGTGGTCGCTACGGGCCTGGTTGCCATTGCGCAAATCCGGTGTGACCTTCGACACCGTCCTGCTGCCGTTGGATACACCCGAGTTTGATGAGCGAATTGCCGACTATTCTCCGTCCCGCAGGGTGCCGGTGTTGTGGCACGACGGCCAGTGTATCTGGGACTCCCTGGCCATTGGCGAGTATGTCAATGAGCAGTTTGCCGGCGGTGCCCTGTGGCCGGAGGATGCGGCCAGTCGGGCACTGGGCCGTTCCATGGTTGCCGAGATGCACAGCGGCTTTCAGCAATTGCGCGACCGCATGCCGATGAATTGTCGCGCTCGCGATCGCAGAATTCCCATCGATGATGCCTTGCAGGCAGACCTTGAGCGAATGTGGACCCTGTGGTCCGACAGCCTCGCTTGTCATGGCGATGCGGGAGGCTGGCTGCTAGGGCAGTACAGCCTGGCGGATGCGATGTTCGCGCCCGTGGTGATTCGCTTCCAGGCTTACGATGTAGCACTGCCAGAAGATATCAGAGGCTATTGTGAGCACGCTCTTGCCGACCCGGAGCTCAAGGAGTGGCTGTCGGCAGCAGCAGATGAGACCTGGATCGTCGCTCAGGATGAGGCCGGCGTCGAGCCCGGGTGACGCTTCTACTCATCCCGATTGCCTTCCTGACCTCCTGCCTTGCCGGTGCCATCGGCCTGGGCGGTGGTGTACTGCTGATTGCCCTGATGCCCGGGCTTGTTCCCGCCGCAGCCATACTGCCGATACATTCTCTGGTGCAGTTGGCCAGCAACGTGTCCCGTGCCGCTTTCGGCTGGCGGCATATTGACTGGACGCTGATCCCCGCGCTTACTATCGGCGCTATCGCCGGCGCCTTCGTCGGTGGTGGGGTCTACGCCAGCCTGGAGTTGCAGTGGTTACCGGCCATCATTGGGGTGCTGATCATCCTGTTGACCTGGGTGCCTTTGCCCCAACCTCGTGGCGGCGGACAGTGGTCTTTGCTCTTGCTGGGCTTTTATCAGTCGGGCCTTGGGATGCTGGCTGGTGCGACCGGACCCCTGGGGGCAGCTGTGCTGGCTCGCCGAAGTATCCAGCGTGATTGGTTGGTGGTGAATACCGCGTCTTACATGAGTATCAATCACATCATCAAAACCTGCGCATTCGCCTTTATCGGATTCAGCTTCGGCCCCTGGTTGTGGCTGATCGCGGGGATGGTCTTGGCCAGCGTGGTCGGTTCCTGGGTTGGTACCTGGCTGCGCCGCTTCATCCCAGAGATTGATTTCCAGCGATGGTTCAGGCTGCTTGTCACGCTGCTGGCACTGCGTATGATAACTCTCCCGTTCCTCGGCGGATGATTCGCACAATTGTTAACTAGATTCAGCAACGAACAGCGCGGCACCTTGCTGGGTGTTACCGCCTACCTTATCTGGGGTTTCGCGGCGCTTTACTGGGTTCAACTGCAGGTCGTGGATACTCGCGACCTGCTGGCCCACCGCGTGTTGTGGACTGTAATTGCCGTGCTGCTGAGTTTGTTGGTGGCTGGACGATTGACTGCCACGCTGCGCTTGTTGCGACAGCCCCGGACCATGGCCATCATGGCAGCGGCAGCTGCATTCAGTGCCGCAAACTGGGGCGTATTCATTTGGGCGGTCACCCACGAGCAGGCTACCGAGGCCAGTCTGGGCTACTTTTTGCTGCCACTGGTCAATGTGGTTATCGGGCTAACGGTATTCGGCGAGCGTATCGACGTAGCCCAGAAGTGGGGGGTGGCTTTTGCGGTAGCCGCGGTTGCAGTACAGGTGGGATATTACGGGGGTCTGCCGCTGGTGGCCTTGAGTCTGGCTTTGACTTTCGGGCTCTACGGCGCCATCCGCAAGGGGATCGCCATCGAGTCGATGGAGGGCCTGTTGCTGGAAGCCCTGATAATGTTGCCCTTTGCTATTGGCTGGTTGATTTATCGCGACGGCGCGGGCTTCGGTGTGTACGGGTTGAAAATAGATCTGCTTCTGATCGGCGCGGGGTTTTACAGTGCTTTGCCCCTGATGACTTACGTTGCCGCCAGCCGGCTGTTGCCACTGACGGCTCTCGGACTGGTCTTTTACATCGGTCCGACGGCGCAATTGATCGTGGCCGTCTGGGTATTTGGCGAGCCCCTGGTGCCGGCTCAAGTAATAGCCTTTGGCCTGGTCTGGATTGGCCTGGTTTTGGTGACCATGGACGGCTACCGTCGAGCCCGTCGCGCGCGCCTTCTTGCTGCGGTGAATGATAAATAAATTGAGTACAGGGGTGACTGACATGTTGCATCGTTTTTTTCTTGCCGGCCTGTTATCGCTGGGCGCTTGTGCCAGCGGCGAAGTGTCACAACCGGCGGTCCCCAAAGGCGCTGAACCTTTCCTGCCAGACCCCAGGCCGATGGGGTCAACGTTGGTCTATGAATGTCTCGGCTATGACTTTATTGCCAGGATAGGCCCCGGAGAGATGGCGGTCTGGCTGGAAGATCGCTATGTCATTCTGTCGCAGGTACGCAGTGCTTCAGGTGTAAAGTATCAGGAAGGCGACATTATCTTCTGGACCAAGGGAGATGAGGCGACCCTGTTCCTGGGAGCGCAGCGGTATTCCGAATGTCAGCTGGCACCGGGGCGTGCGCCCTGGGAAGATGCCCGCCGGCGGGGAGTAGATTTCCGTGCGGTGGGTAACGAGCCCGGTTGGCATCTGGAGATTCGCGATGGCGGGCAGATTCTCTATGTCGGCGACTACGGTATGAACAGGGTAATGACCCCTGATCCCGGCGCTGAAGAAGTCGCCTCCGGTCGGATTTATCATGCGGTCACTGAGGCCAACGAGCTGATTGTTGAGATCATCGACGAGGCCTGCACCGACACGATGAAAGGTGATTCCTTCCCGGCCCAGGTAAACGTGACCATCAATGGTAAAAACCTACAGGGCTGCGGTATGGCTCTGGATTATCCCTGGCAGTAATCTCGGCGCCTTCGACGCTCATGGCACGTGATTTACGTGCCTTGCATTCCCTTGACTGACATCAATGTATCACTCGCGGCCTTTTCGTAGGATTGCTGTCGAAAGGTGCAGGGTTTCTGCATCCCGTGACCGCAAACAGGAGTGAACAATGAACAAAGCGTTGACCGCAGCGTTGGTAGCCCTTTTGGCTGGCGCCAGTGCCGGTAGTTATGCCTACGAGGAAGGGGACTGGATTGTCCGCGTTGGTGCAGCCACTGTGGCGCCGAATGACGACAGTGACAGGATTACCCTACCCACAGAGCCTCCTACGGTATTACGGGGCGTAGAGGTAGATGACGATACCCAGCTCGGTCTGATTCCTGCTTTTATGCTCACCGATAACTGGGCGCTTGAATTGCTGGCCGCGACTCCCTTTGAACATGACATCAGCCTGAAAGGACTGCCTCTGGAAGCGGGTTCAACCAAGCACCTGCCACCCACCCTGAGTCTGCAGTGGTATCCGCGCGGTGGCAGCAGTGGCTGGCAGCCATACTTTGGCGTTGGTTTGAACTACACCCTGTTCTTTGATGAAGAAGTCGATCGCGATCTGGAAGGAGCGCTCGGCGCTTTGATTGGAGCAACAAAAGCCGATTTGTCGCTCAGCGATTCCTTTGGTCTGGCCGCTCAGGCGGGCGTGGATATTCCGCTCAGCGAAAACTGGGCGATCAATGCCGGCGTCTGGTATATCGATATCAGCACCGAGGCCACGATCAAGACCGCTGTAGGTCGGGTGAAATTCGATGTCGACATTGATCCGTGGGTCTACAACATCGGAATTGCCTACAAGTTCTAACCCCATTTGGCCGTCTCACCTTCGGCCATAGGGTGCCTGCCCCGATACTTTTGTATCGGGGCTTTTTTTTGCCCCGTTATTAACCTAAGCGAACCTTTCTGCTTTATGGGTGGGCCCGTCATCAGGCGACAGGGGGTGTGACGAACGGGTGCAAGATTTTTCCGCTTACGGGCTGCTGCGCAACTCGACCAAAAATCGCTATGCGATTTTTCGGGACTCGACCAGTGCTCGCAGAAAGCCCCGAAGGCGTTGATTCCGCTGGGCGCGCCCTGATTTTTTCGAAAGGCCTCCTCTGACCAGGCCCTTTATGCCAACGTCAGTGCAGTTGTCCTCAGTACTCGCTATTCACCTCAGAAAGCTGCTCATTGAGCGTAAGGAAATCGTACAGGATGCCGACCAGGAACAGGCCACCTGTGAACAGGTAAAGGATGCCGGTGAACACTTTGCCCATGTAGAAGCGGTGGATACCGAAGATGCCGACAAAGGTCAGCAGGATCCAGGCGAGGTCGTAATCCACCGGGCCTGCCACGTAGCGTCGCTCGGCCTCCCTGGCCATAGCGGGAATCAGGAACAGATCGATAATCCAGCCGATAAAAAACAGTCCCAGGGTGAAAAACCATATAACCCCGGTGACCTGCTTGCCGTAGTAGAAGCGATGGGCGCCGATAAAACCGAAGATCCAGAGCAGATAACCCAAAAGAACAGAATGTGTGTCTTGCGAGCGTTCCATGATTGATCCCCCAGTCGATACTCAGGCCATCTTGCGAGTTGCGGCGAACGCGGTCAAGCCGATCCACCTTACGGTGAGTTGACTATACTGACATAGATCATGGCGTGCGCGGGTGTCACCGTTAAGCTGTCATCAGTAGTCTGTAAATCCATAGGAGACATTATATGTCGGTAGAGCACCACGATTTGATACACGAATTTCCCGAACTGAAAGACCGGATACATGAGCTGAAGGTTTCGGACCACCATTTCCGCAACCTCTTCGAGGAGTACCATGCGCTGACACGGAGCGTCGAGAATATGGAAAACGAGGTGACCCCGGCGTCCACGCGCACTGAGGAAGAGGCAAAGATGCGCCGCGTTCATCTCAAGGACGAACTCTACCGTATGTTGATGGCGGGGTAGGTGTTATGGCTTACGATAGTATTCGGCAGCAACTGGAAGAGCGGCTCGCAGAACTGCAGGTCCGCCTCGAGAACATAAAGAAGGATGTCACCCAGTCCCACTCCGGCGATTCCGCCGAGCAGGCCCAGGAGCGGGAGAACGACGAAGTGGTCGATGCCATTGGCAATGAAACCGCCCAGTCCATCAAGATTGTTCAGGCCGCGCTGGGCCGAATCGCCGATGGCAGTTATGGCACCTGCAAGGAATGCGGCGAAAATATCGGGCAAGCCAGGCTGGAGGCCATGCCTGAGGCTACTCGATGTGTAGAGTGTGCCCAGTAGGCTACCTTGGAACTAATCAGGATCTTCATCAGTCTCCTCCCGAGGGGTCAATTCTGTGGTAGCGCCTTTGTCAGGCACGCCGGTGTCTGGCTCGCGGGGGAGGGAGGGTCCTATTCCCCGATGAGTGGAAATATCTCTCTAAAATAACTATTCGCTATATAGCGGCTCTGCTGTAGGGTGGCGCCCTGATCTTGACCATAGGCCCCTTCCGGCTTCCATCTAGCCTCACGGAAACCCTTGAAATTAGTTGGAAAACCGCCTTGACACTACCTGGTCGGATCATTAGAATTCGCGTTCCTTTTTTCAGGGGGTTCCCTTGCGGGCCTCTGGTTTTTTATTTGATTGGAGTTAGGTTAGGTGCAGAATCAACGTATTCGTATTCGCCTTAAGGCTTTTGACCACAGACTGATAGACACGTCTACTCAGGAAATTGTGGAAACTGCGCGCCGTACTGGTGCTCAGGTTAAAGGTCCGATCCCCCTTCCGACCCGGAAGGAAAAGTTCACCGTGCTGGTATCCCCGCACGTTAATAAGGACGCACGTGACCAGTACGAGATTCGTACTCACAAACGTCTGTTAGATATCGTGGAGCCTACAGAGAAGACTGTAGACGCCCTGATGAAGTTGGACCTGGCAGCAGGTGTGGAAGTACAGATAAGTCTTGGCTAACGACAATTCGTAGCAAGACCAGCTCACAACACAATTTGTGAGTGTGTAACGCCCCATTGTTCAACGAATAGCGGGGCGGCCATAGAGGGTTCAGCCCCGTACACTGAGAGGTTAGCAAAATGACTATTGGTTTAGTCGGCCGCAAGTCCGGTATGACTCGTGTTTTTACCGAAGACGGCGCATCAATACCCGTAACCGTAGTGGAGATCACTCCAAACCGCGTTACTCAAGTCAAAGAGCTCGATAGCGATGGCTACAGGGCGATTCAGGTCACAGCGGGAAACCGCAAGGCCACAAGAGTGAGTAAATCAGCAGCGGGACAGTTCGCGAAAGCGGGCGTCGAAGCCGGCCGTGGTTTTTGGGAATTCCGCCTGGGCGATTCAGATGAAGCGCCTGAAGTGGGGTCTGAACTGACCGTGGAGCGCTTTGAGGCGGGCCAGAAGGTCGATGTTGCAGGTAAGTCCAAGGGTAAGGGTTTCCAGGGCGCTATCAAGCGTTGGAACTTCACCATGCAGGACGCCACTCACGGCAACTCCCTGTCGCACCGTGCACCGGGCTCCATCGGCCAGTGCCAAACCCCGGGTCGGGTTTGGAGAGGCAAGAAGATGGCCGGTCACATGGGTGCCGAGAACGTCACTACGCAGGGGCTGGAAGTTGTTCGTGTCGATGTCGAGCGCAATTTGCTGCTTATCAAGGGCGCCGTCCCCGGTGCACCTGGCGGAGACGTTTTCGTGCGTCCCGCGGTCAAGGCTTAAGGTTAGGGGGTCTCTAACGTGGAATTGAGTGTAGTCAAGCCGGGTAATGCAGATGCGGGTACAGTTTCCGTGTCCGACGTTGCCTTCGCTCGTGAATATAACGAGGACCTGGTACACCAGGTCGTCACTGCGTATATGGCAGGCGCCCGTCAGGGCACCCGCGCGCAGAAGAATCGTGCAGCTGTCCGTGGTGGTGGTAAGAAGCCCTGGCGGCAAAAGGGTACAGGCCGTGCCCGTGCTGGAACCATTCGCTCGCCGATCTGGCGTAGCGGTGGTGTGACCTTTGCGGCACAGCCGCAGGATCACTCCCAGAAAGTGAACCGCAAGATGTACCGTGCCGCGCTGTGTTCCATCATGTCAGAACTGGCCCGTCAGGATCGTCTGGTTGTAGTGGAAAGCCTGGATCTGGAGCAGCCCAAGACCAAGTTGCTGGCAAAGCAGCTCGGTGAGTACGGCGTCGACAATGTGTTGATCATTGGTAGCGAGGTTGGTGAAAACCTCTATCTGGCATCACGCAACCTGCACAAGGTGGATGTTCGTGATGTTGATGGCGTCGATCCGGTCAGCCTGATCGCTTATGACAAGGTCATGGTTACTGTGGATGCAGTGAAGAAATTTGAGGAGATGCTGGGATGAACCAGGAGCGCGTATTCCAGGTACTGGTAGGTCCGCACGTTTCCGAGAAGGCAGCAATTGTTGCCGACGCGAACAACCAGTATGTATTTAAAGTGGCTGTCGATGCCACCAAGGCCGAGATCAAGAAGTCGGTTGAGCAGTTGTTCAAGGTGAAGGTGGACAATGTCCGCACGCTGAAGGTCAAGGGCAAGGTAAAGCGTAACCGCTACGGTTTCAGCACGCGCCCGACCTGGAAAAAAGCATATGTTCGTCTGGAGCAGGGTCAAGACATTGACTTTGCCTCCGCCGAGTAAGGAGTAGGTTTAAAATGGCATTATTAAAGAGCAAGCCCACGTCACCCGGTCGTCGTCACGTCGTCCGTGTTGTTAGTGACGACCTGCATAAGGGTGCGCCTTACAAGCCCCTGCTTGAGCAGCAGACACGCAATGGTGGCCGCAACAATAACGGCCGCATCACCACCCGTCATATTGGTGGTGGTCACAAGCAGCACTACCGAGTGATCGACTTCAAGCGCAACAAGGACGGAATTCCGGCCAAGGTTGAGCGCATTGAGTACGATCCCAACCGCACTGCGCATATTGCTCTGGTACTTTTTGCAGACGGCGAGCGTCGGTACATTATTGCTCCCAAGGGTGTGAAGGCCGGTGATGTATTGCAGTCTGGCGCTGCGGCACCGATCAAGACTGGTAACTGTCTGCCGCTGCGTAACATTCCGGTGGGTTCCGTGGTTCACGGAATTGAGTTGAAGCCAGGTAAGGGCGCTCAGATAGCTCGCTCTGCTGGTGCCTCGGTACAGTTGGTTGCTCGTGAAGGCCAGTACGCAACTTTGCGTCTGCGCTCTGGCGAAATGCGCAAGGTGTTGGCTGATTGCCGTGCCACCCTGGGTGAAGTATCCAACTCTGAGCACAGCCTGCGTAAGTTGGGTAAAGCCGGAGCCGCACGCTGGCGCGGTGTTCGTCCGACGGTCCGTGGTGTGGCGATGAACCCGGTAGATCACCCGCATGGTGGTGGTGAAGGTAAGACTTCCGGTGGTCGTCATCCTGTTAGCCCCTGGGGTACACCTACCAAGGGTTACAAGACTCGTAAGAACAAGCGTACTGATAATTTGATCGTACGCCGCCGTGGTAAGAAATAAGTTCGGTTGCCAGAACCCAGAGATTAGAGGAATAGGATTGTGCCACGTTCATTAAAGAAAGGTCCGTTTATCGACCTTCACCTGATCAAGAAAGTTGAAGCAGCGGTTGCGAGCAACGATCGCCGTCCGATCAAGACCTGGTCGCGTCGTTCAATGGTTGCCCCGGATATGGTTGGCCTGACCATCGCTGTTCATAACGGACGTCAACACGTGCCCGTTTTGATCAATGAAGACATGGTTGGACACAAGCTCGGTGAATTTGCGGTGACCCGCACGTTCAAGGGTCACATCGTGGATAAAAAGGTCAAGCGCTAGGCGCTGGCGAAGCGAGGTTTAGGAAATGGAAGTTGCAGCAAGATTGAAAGGCGCCCGAATTTCGGCCCAGAAAGCACGCCTGGTAGCAGACCAGGTGCGCGGCATGCAGGTTGAAGAAGCGCTGAATTTGCTGGAATTCAGCAACAAAAAAGCAGCGCAGATCGTGAAGAAGATTCTCGATTCAGCGATTGCCAATGCTGAAAACAATGAAGGTGCTGACGTGGACGAACTGAAAGTGTCCAGCATCTATGTCGACGAAGGCATGACAATGAAGCGTCTGAGTCCCCGGGCCAAAGGTCGGGCGGATCGTATTTTGAAGCGCAGCTGTCATATCACAGTCAAAGTTGCAGATGGCGAAGGCTAAGGTTTAGGAGAAGACCACATGGGTCAGAAAGTACATCCAATCGGTATCCGCTTAGGTATTGTTAAGGACCACAATTCGGTCTGGTACGCGGATAGCAAGAACTACTCCAAGCAGTTGATAACTGACCTGGCGGTTCGCGAGTACCTTGAAAAAGCCCTTGAGCAGGCGTCGGTTAGCCGCATTGTTATCGAGCGCCCTGCACAGACAGCCCGCATCACCATACACACTGCCCGGCCGGGTATTGTGATTGGTAAGAAAGGTGAGGATGTCGACAAGCTGCGCAAGACTCTGACCGAGAAGATGGGTGTTCCTGTACACATCAATATCGAAGAGATTCGCAAGCCGGATCTGGATGCCAAGCTGGTAGCCCAGAATGTAGGCCAACAGCTTGAGCGACGCGTTATGTTCCGTCGCGCCATGAAGCGTGTTGTTCAAAATGCAATGCGCCAGGGTGCCGAGGGTATCAAGGTACAGGTTGGCGGTCGTTTGGGTGGTGCTGAAATTGCGCGCTCCGAATGGTATCGCGAAGGCCGTGTGCCTCTGCACACATTGCGTGCAGACATCGATTACGCGACTTATGAAGCCGCCACTACATACGGCATCATTGGCGTGAAGGTATGGATTTTCAAAGGCGAAGTTATTGGCGATTCTGAGAAAGCCGACAGCGCCAAGAAGACAGCAACTAATTAAGGGTTACGCAGATGCTTCAACCAAAGCGTACAAAATTTCGCAAGACTCAAAAGGGCCGTAACCGCGGTCTGGCCCATCGTGGCAGCAAGGTGAGCTTTGGCGAGTTCGGTCTGAAGGCGACCGGACGTGGCCGTATCACCGCTCGCCAGATTGAGGCAGCTCGTCGTGCGATGACTCGTCACATCAAGCGTGGCGGAAAAATTTGGATTCGTGTTTTCCCGGACAAGCCGATTACTGGCAAGCCCCTGGAAGTACGACAAGGTAAAGGTAAGGGTAACGTTGAGTACTGGGTAGCCCAGATTCAGCCCGGCAAAGTGCTTTACGAAGTACAGGGTGTTTCTGAGGAAATGGCGCGCGAAGCATTTGCGCTGGCCTCTGCCAAGATTCCTGTTGCCACAACATTTGTTAAACGGTCGGTGATGTGATGAAAGCGAGTGAATTGCGAGACAAGTCCCCTGAGGACCTGAACAAGCAGCTGCTTACTTTGCGTGAAGAGCAGTTCAAGCTGCGCATGCAGAAGTCTACTGGGCAACTTGGTCAGAGCCATCTGCTCCAGCTGAACCAGCGGGATATCGCACGCGTCAAGACCGTACTGAGCGAGAAGGCGGGTAACTAGTATGTCAGCTGCAGAGAATCGTACACGTACTGCAACCGGTAAGGTTGTCAGCAACAAAATGGACAAGACCATCACGGTATTGCTGGAGCGCAGGGTTAAGCACCCCGTTTATGGCAAGTACATCACCCGGTCTTCCAAGATCCACGCCCACGATGAAGACAACAAGTGTGGCATTGGCGATACCGTTACTGTTGCCGAGTGTCGCCCGCTTTCCAAGAGTAAAACCTGGAATCTGGTCGAAGTTGTTGAGAGCGCCACCGTTTTAGATAGCGCTGGTTGAGTGGCTCAGGCCGCAGTTTGGAGTAGTAGAAGATGATTCAGACACAGTCGTATTTGGAAGTCGCAGACAACAGTGGTGCGCGTCGCGTGATGTGCATCAAGGTGCTGGGCGGATCCAAGCGTCGTTATGCCCGTGTCGGAGACCTGATCAAGGTAACCGTTAAGGAAGCGATTCCTCGGGGTAAGGTCAAGAAGGGCCAGGTCATGACTGCCGTTGTCGTGCGCACGCGCAAGGGTGTTCACCGTGCCGACGGTTCGTTGATCAAGTTCGATGACAACGCCGCTGTACTGCTCAACGCTCAGGACGCGCCAATCGGAACCCGTATTTTTGGGCCGGTAACCCGCGAGCTGCGTGGCGAAAAGTTTATGAAGATTATTTCTCTGGCACCGGAAGTTATCTAGGCCGGATTACAGGGAGAGGAAGAGAGATGTTGAAGATCAAGCGCGATGACGAAGTAGTTGTCCTTGCCGGCAAGGACAAGGGGAAGCGCGGCAAGGTTCGCCGTGTTATGGATGACAACCGTGTGGTTGTTTCTGGAATCAACATGATCAAGAAGCACACCAAGCCTAACCCTCAGGCAGGTGTTGCTGGCGGAATCGTGGAGAAGGAAGCACCGATTCAGGTATCCAATATTGCGATTTTCAACCCCCAGACCAGCAAGGCTGATCGGGTGGGTATCAAGGTGGAAGGAGATACCAAGATTCGTATCTTCAAATCAAGTGGCGAGGCGATCGACGCCTAGGTCGACACGATAGCGACCGGGTAAGTAGGTAATAGACATGGCAACGTTGAAAGAAAGGTACAAGAACGAAATCGCACTCAAGCTTAAGGAAGAGCTGGGCTTGAGTAATGTGATGGAAGTTCCCCGTATCACCAAGATCACCCTGAACATGGGTGTGGGCGAAGCGCTGGGCGATAAAAAGGTCCTGGAAAACGCCGTAAGTGATATGGAAAAAATAGCAGGCCAGAAGGCTGTGGTAACCAAGGCGCGCAAGTCAATTGCCGGCTTTAAGGTCCGTGACGGCTGGCCAATTGGTTGCAAGGTGACTCTGCGTTCCGAGCGTATGTATGAGTTTCTTGAGCGCCTGATCAGCATCGCCATTCCGCGGGTACGTGATTTCCGCGGTGTGAGCCCCAAGTCTTTTGATGGACGTGGCAACTTTGCGATGGGTGTGACCGAACAGATTATTTTCCCGGAAATTGATTACGACCAGGTGGATGCCTTGCGCGGAATGGATATCACCATTACCACCACTGCTCGTACGGATGATGAAGGTCGCGCCTTGCTGCGTGCTTTTAACTTCCCACTGAAAAGTTAAGAGGCTTTATATATGGCTAAGAAATCGATGATCGCACGTGAGAACAAGCGTGCCCGGATGGTTGCCAGGTTCGCGCAGAAGCGTGCAGCAATCAAGGCTGTCATCCAGGACGTGAACGCATCAGATGAGGAAAAGTGGGAAGCGCAGGTTGCGCTGCAGAAGCTGCCTCGTGATGCCAGCCCGGTACGTCAGCAGCGTCGCTGCCAGATTACCGGACGCCCTCACGGGGTTTATCGAAAGTTTGGCCTGTGCCGTAACAAATTGCGCGAAGCCGCTATGCGCGGTGACGTACCTGGCCTGGTTAAGGCCAGCTGGTAAACGGACCAGTTGAGTCCAGGAGAGAATTAGACGATGAGTATGCAAGATCCGCTGTCAGATATGCTGACACGCATTCGCAACGCCCAGATGGCTGGCAAGACCGGCGTAGAGATGCCCGGCTCCAAGCTCAAAGCAGCTGTTGCCCAGGTTTTGAAGGACGAAGGCTACATTACTGACTTCGCCGCGTCGGCCGATGGCAGCAAGCCGCGTTTGTCGATCGAACTCAAGTACTACGAGGGTAAGCCGGTTATAGCAGAGATTGATCGCAGCAGCCGCCCGGGCCTGCGCAATTATGCTGGTAAAGATGGTATGCCTTCCGTGCGTAACGGTCTGGGTGTAGCGATCATTTCCACCTCACAAGGTGTGATGACTGATCGTGCGGCACGTGCCGCAGGTGTTGGTGGCGAAGTGCTCTGCACCGTTTTCTAACGATTAATGAATTGAAGAGCAAACGAAATGTCTAGAGTCGCAAATAATCCGGTATCACTGCCCAGCGGCGTAGAGGTCAAGGTCGACGGTCGTGATCTCACCGTAAAAGGCAGCAAAGGTGCGCTGGCATTGTCCCTGGGGGATGGTGTGCAGGTGAACCAGGATGACAACGTTCTGACCATTGCTTATGACAGCGATGCACACCGTGCGATGGCCGGTACTACCCGTGCGCTGGTCAATAACATGGTTATCGGCGTCAGTGCAGGCTGGGAAAAAAAGCTGGTCCTCAATGGCGTTGGTTATCGCGCCAAGGCAAGTGGAAGCTCGGTCAACCTGACTGTAGGCCTGTCGCATCCTGTTGACTACAAGTTGCCAGAGGGCGTCAGTGCCGAGAGCCCCAGCCAGACCGAGATCGTTGTGAAGGGTATCGATAAGCAGGCTGTTGGCCAGGCGGCTGCGGAGATCCGTAGTTTCCGTCCACCAGAGCCTTACAAGGGCAAGGGTATTCGTTACGCGGACGAGCATGTCCGTCGTAAAGAAGCCAAGAAGAAGTAGGTAAGTTGAGATGAGTGTAAAGAATGATTCAAGGTTGCGTCGCGCTCGTCGCGCCCGCGCCCGTATGCGTGAGCTCGGCGTAAACCGCTTGAGCGTGCATCGTACTCCGCGCCACATCTACGCTCAGGTGATTGCACCTGCTGGTGACAAGGTGTTGGCAAGCGCCTCAACACTCGACAGTGACCTGCGTGGCGGCAAGACAGGCAATATCGATGCCGCAGCTGCTGTAGGCAAGCTGGTTGCAGAGCGCGCGAAGCAGGCGGGTATCGAGAAGGTTGCCTTCGATCGCGGCGGTTACAAGTACCACGGACGCGTCAAGGCCCTCGCCGATGCCGCCCGTGAAAGTGGACTGGAATTCTAGGGTAATACTATGGCTTTTAACGATCAGAGAAAGCAGCAGCAGGACGGTGACCTCCAGGAGAAACTGGTTCAGGTCAACCGTGTAGCCAAGGTGGTCAAGGGTGGCCGAATATTCGGATTCACCGCACTGAGTGTTGTTGGCGATGGTAAAGGTAAGGTCGGCTTTGGCCGCGGGAAAGCACGTGAAGTGCCTGTCGCTATCCAGAAAGCGATGGAAGCAGCCCGGCGTAACATGATCCAGGTTGAGCTGGACAATGGCACTATCCAATATCCGGTGAAGGCACAACACGGTGCTTCCAAGATTTACATGCAGCCTGCTTCTGAAGGTACCGGTGTAATTGCCGGTGGCGCAATGCGTGCGGTTCTGGAAATCGCAGGTGTGCATAACGTTCTCGCCAAGTGCTACGGCTCGACCAATCCGGTCAACGTGGTACGTGCGACTTTCAACGGCCTGCGTGACATGGCTTCGCCAGAAAATGTGGCAGCCAAGCGCGGCAAGACCGTTGAAGAAATACTGAATTAAAAAGTGAGTTGGCTACGTCATGGCTAAAGCAATGATTAAAGTAACGCAGACCAAGAGCGCCAATGGTCGCCTTAAAAAGCACCGGGCATGTGTTGCCGGCCTTGGGCTGCGTCGTATCGGTCACACCGTTGAGGTAGAAGACACACCTTCAACTCGCGGCATGATCAACCAGGTTAATTACCTTGTGAGGGTGGAGGACTAAATCATGTCAGATGGTATGAGACTGAACTCCCTGAGCCCGGCACCGGGTTCCAGGAAGAGCAACAAGCGCGTTGGCCGTGGTATCGGCAGCGGCTCGGGCAAGACAGCAGGTCGCGGCCACAAGGGTCAGAAGTCCCGGTCCGGCGGCAGCGTACGTCCCGGCTTCGAGGGTGGCCAGATGCCACTGCAGAAGCGTCTTCCCAAGTACGGCTTCTCTTCACGTATGGCGCGTACAACCGCCCAGATTCGAGTGGCTGAGCTGGCACTGATTGAGGGCGACGTGATCGACCTGGCAGCGCTTAAGGCAGCGGACCTGGTCAGGGACGACGTGACACGCGCGCGGGTTTTCCTGTCCGGTGAATTGAGCAAGGCCGTTACAGTGAAAGGGCTTGCCGTCACCAAGGGCGCACGCGAGGCCATTGAAAAGGCCGGCGGGAAAGTAGAGGAATAAATGGCAACAGGTCAGCTGCCCTCAGTAAACAAAGCAGGCTTAGGCGAGCTTTTTGCTCGCCTTCGTTTTGTTTTACTGGCAATTATCGTCTACCGCATCGGGACTCACATTCCGGTACCGGGGATAGATCCTGCTCAGTTGGCCGCACTGTTCAACCAGAACCAGGGCACCATCCTGGGTCTGGCTAACATGTTTTCCGGTGGTGCCCTGGAGCGAATGAGCATCCTGGCACTGGGCATCATGCCGTACATTTCTGCGTCCATTATTATGCAGTTGATGTCGGCGGTGACGCCGCAGCTGGAACAGTTGAAGAAAGAGGGCGAGTCAGGACGCCGCAAGATTAGCCAGTACACGCGTTACCTGACAGTAGTGCTGGCGGTGATCCAGGCCACGGGTATGACCGTCGGTATGGCCAACCAGGGTATGTCTTACGACACATCGCTGCTGTTTTATGTGATTGCGATTACATCCCTGGTGACTGGCGCCGTATTCATGATGTGGTTGGGTGAGCAGATTACTGAAAAGGGCGTGGGCAACGGAATCTCGCTGTTGATCTTCGCTGGCATCGTGGCGGGTTTACCCGCAGCGATCGGGCAGTCACTGGAGCAGGCCCGGCAGGGTGAGATCAATATTCTGATTCTGCTGTTTATCCTGGCCCTGGCGATTGCCGTGATTTACATGATTGTGTTCATCGAGCGCGGCCAGCGTCGCATCACGGTGAATTATGCCAAGCGACAACAGGGTCGCAAGATGTACCAGGCGCAGAGCTCGCACCTGCCCCTGAAGGTGAATATGGCAGGGGTTATCCCGGCTATCTTCGCCAGTAGCATCCTGCTGTTCCCGGCATCGCTGGCGCAGTGGTTCGGCTCTGCCGGCTCTGCAGATTGGTTACAGGACCTGGCAGTAGCCATTGGTCCGGGACAGCCGCTGAACATTATGTTGTTCACGGTGTTTGTAGTGTTTTTCTGCTTCTTTTATACGGCGTTGATGTTCAACCCGGTAGAAGTGGCCGACAACCTGAAGCGATCTGGTGCATTTGTGCCCGGTATTCGCCCCGGTCAGCAAACCGCCAACTATATCGATGGCGTGTTGACCAGGCTGACAGTGTTTGGCTCTGCCTACATTGCACTGGTCTGCCTGATGCCACAGTTTCTGGTGGTGATGTGGAACGTGCCCTTTTACCTGGGCGGTACCTCACTGCTGATCGTGGTTGTTGTTGTGATGGATTTTATGGCCCAGGTGCAGAGCCACCTGATGTCGCACCAGTATGATTCGGTGATGAAGAAGGCCAATTTGAAGAATTACGGTGGTTCTGGCCGACCGCGTTGATAAGCGCGCAAAGTCGGAGCCGCGGGCTCACGGAGAGTTTGAAATGAAAGTACGTGCATCAGTAAAGAAGATCTGCAGAAACTGCAAGGTCGTCAGGCGCAAGGGCGTGGTCCGCGTGATCTGTACTTCAGATCCCCGTCACAAGCAGCGTCAGGGATAAGCGAGCGCCTACGAGGCGGTTGATTTTTAGTAACGATATCGCTAGAATGCTGCGCCCTTCGCGGCGGGTCCACAAAACTGAGTGAAATCAGGGGCTTGCAAAGATAGAGCGCAGTACGGGGCGAAATATTAAGGAATTGGAGAAAGTTGCATGGCCCGTATTGCCGGCGTCAACATACCCGATAACAAGCATGCTGTTATCTCATTGACTTACATCTTTGGTGTAGGCCGTAGTCAGGCGAAGCGCCTTTGCGCCGATACTGGCGTGGCCGAGAACGCCAAGATCGTAGAGCTGACTGAGGAACAGATGGACGCGCTCCGCACGAAAGTGAGCGAGATGAACGTGGAAGGCGACCTTCGTCGTGAAGTATCCATGAACATCAAACGTCTTATGGACCTCGGTTGTAACCGGGGTCTGCGTCACCGTCGCGGCCTGCCGCTGCGCGGCCAGCGTACCAAGACCAATGCACGTACCCGTAAGGGTCCGCGCAAACCGATTCGCAGGTAGGTTAAAACCTCCAACGCGAATCCGTTTTAGTGTAGCTGCACCAAAGTGCAGTGTTGATATTAAAAGCAGGATTAAACTATGGCCAAGCCAGGTGCCAAAAGCACTCGTAAGAAAATCACCAAGACTGTTGTCGATGGGATCGCGCACATTCATGCGTCCTTCAACAACACTATCATCACCATCACTGATCGCCAGGGTAATACCCTAAGCTGGGCAACCGCTGGTGGGTCGGGCTTTCGTGGTTCACGCAAGAGCACCCCTTTCGCCGCCCAGGTGGCTGCGGAGCGTGCCGGTGAAGCAGCCAAGGAATATGGGCTTAAGAACCTTGATGTGCAGGTAAAAGGTCCTGGGCCAGGTCGTGAATCAGCCGTTCGTGCGCTGAATTCTTGCGGTTACTCAATCAGCAATATTACTGATGTAACGCCGATTCCACATAACGGCTGCCGTCCACCCAAGAAACGTCGCGTATAACGCCTACAGGAAGAATTGACATGGCTCGATATATTGGACCCAAGTGCAAACTCTCCCGTCGTGAAGGAACTGACCTGTTTCTGAAGAGCGGAGTACGTGCACTGGAAAGCAAGTGTAAGCAAGAAACAGCACCAGGCCAGCATGGCGCCCGTCGTGGCCGCCTGTCTGACTACGGTGTTCAGCTGCGGGAAAAGCAGAAGGTTCGCAGAATCTACGGCGTACTGGAAAAGCAGTTTCGCAACTATTACAAGGAAGCAGCCCGCCTGAAAGGCGCGACTGGCGAAAACCTTCTGCAGCTTCTGGAAAGCCGCCTCGATAACGTTGTTTATCGTATGGGCTTCGGTTCTACCCGTGCGGAGTCACGGCAGATGGTTTCCCACAAGGCGATTCTGGTGAACGGCACAGTGGTAAACGTACCGTCTTATCAGGTTAAAGCCGGGGATGTTATTTCCCTGCGCGAGAAAGCCAAGAAGCAACTGCGCATTCAGTCTGCGCTGGCATTGGCCGCTCAACGCGGTGAGCCAGAGTGGATTGAAGTTAACAACGACAAGCTGGAAGGCATATTCAAGGCGGTCCCCGATCGTCAGGACCTGACCTCAGAGATCAATGAAAACTTGATCGTTGAGCTCTACTCCAAGTAATACGCCCCACGGACTAACCTTTAGCTACAGGTGCCAGAATGCAAAGTGCAGTGAACGAATTTTTGACCCCGCGTGTCATCACCGTCGATGAAAAGACCAATACGCGCGCCCAGGTAACACTGGAACCGCTGGAGCGTGGCTTTGGCCACACACTGGGTAACGCCCTTCGTCGAATCCTGCTGTCTTCCATGCCCGGTTGTGCCATCACCGAGGTAGAGATAGACGGTGTGCTTCATGAGTACAGCGCGATTGAAGGCGTTCAGGAAGATGTCATCGAGATCCTGCTGAACCTCAAGGGTGTGGCGCTTGTCATGAATGGCAAGGACGAGGCCGAATTGACCCTGACCAAGAAGGGTTCAGGCCCGGTAACAGCAGGTGATATCCAGGTTGATCACGATATCGAGATCCGTAACCCGGAGCACCTGATCTGCAACCTGAACGATAAATCCGAAATCAGCATGAAGCTGACTGTGGCTCGTGGCCGCGGTTACTCGCCTGCTGATTCTCGCGAGAATCCGGAAGAGGAAACCCGCTCCATCGGTCGCCTGCAACTGGATGCAACGTTTTCGCCTATTCACCGCGTATCGTATGTGGTCGAAGCAGCCCGTGTTGAGCAGCGTACCGACCTCGACAAGCTGGTACTGGATCTGGAAACCAATGGCACAATCGACCCGGAAGAGGCGATTCGCCGCGCTGCGACCATCCTGCAGCAGCAGTTGGCTGTATTTGTTGACCTCGAGAGTGACAGCGAATCCGAGTCTGTTATCGAAGAAGACGAAGTGGATCCGATCCTGCTGCGCCCGGTCGACGACCTGGAGCTGACGGTTCGTTCCGCCAACTGCCTGAAGGCAGAGAATATTTACTACATCGGAGACCTCGTTCAGCGCACGGAAGTCGAGCTGCTGAAAACCCCGAACCTGGGCAAGAAGTCTCTGACCGAGATCAAGGACGTATTGGCGTCCCGTGGGCTGTCTCTGGGTATGCGCCTGGATAACTGGCCGCCCGCCAGTCTCAAGAACGACGATCGGGTACTGAGCGTTTAAGCTCATCCCGGAACCGGTTGGTAGTGCTGAGATAGCACAGTAAGAATAGGAATATTGAAATGCGTCATCGTCACAGTGGACGTCAGTTAAACCGGAATAGCTCGCACCGTAAGGCTATGTTCCGCAATATGACCGTGTCTTTGGTAGAGCACGAGTTGATCAAGACCACGTTGGCCAAAGCCAAGGAACTGCGCGGCCATGCTGAGCCGTTGATCACCCTGGCCAAGACTGACAGCGTTGCTAATCGGCGCCTGGCGTTCGACCGCACGCGCAGTAAAGAAGCGGTTGGCAAGCTGTTCTCTGAGCTTGGTCCCAGGTACCAGGAGCGTCCGGGTGGATACATCCGTATTCTCAAGTGTGGCTATCGCACTGGTGACAAGGCGCCTATGGCCTACGTTGAGCTGGTTGATCGGCCTGAGCCTGAGAGCTTTGAGGACGATGAGGATTAAATCTCATCGTGTTGTAGAAAAGCCGGGTATAGCCCGGCTTTTTTGTGCCTGCCGATATGCCCAGTCAGCCCGGGCTGCCGGTCGCCCCTGAACCTCGCTGGCGCTCAGGCTGCCTTTTTACTCGACTTGCGCCGCAGCATGGGTGCAAGGAACTGGCCGGTAAACGAGCTCTTGACCTTGGCGACCTGCTCCGGCGTACCCTGGGCTATGATCTGGCCACCGCCGCTACCCCCTTCCGGGCCAAGGTCGACGACCCAGTCGGCTGTCTTTATCACATCCAGATTGTGCTCGATGATCACTACGGTATTGCCATGGTCGCGCAGCCTGTGCAGTACCTCCAATAGCTGACGGATATCCTCGAAGTGCAGCCCGGTAGTGGGCTCGTCGAGGATATAGAGGGTACTGCCGGTATCGCGTTTGGACAGTTCCTTGGCCAGTTTAACCCGCTGCGCCTCACCTCCTGACAGGGTTGTGGCAGCCTGGCCGAGTCGCACATAGGTCAACCCGACGTCGGTCAGGGTTTGCAGCTTGCGCGCAATAGCGGGCACCGGCTCGAAGAATGTCAGGGCGTCTTCTACGGTCATTTCCAGCACTTCGTGGATGTTCTTGCCCTTGTAGCGCACTTCCAGTGTTTCGCGGTTGTAGCGTTTGCCCTTGCACACATCGCACGGGACGTAGATGTCCGGTAGGAAGTGCATCTCTACCTTGGTTACGCCGTCACCCTGGCAGGCCTCACAGCGGCCACCTTTGACGTTAAAGCTGAACCGACCCGGTTTATAGCCCCGGGAGCGGGCCTCCTGGGTGCCCGCGAACAGCTCCCTGACAGGCGTAAAGATACCGGTGTAGGTGGCGGGATTGGAGCGCGGTGTCCGGCCGATCGGGCTCTGGTCGATATCGATACATTTGTCGATATGCTCCAGTCCAGTGACCTCATCGTGGTCGGCCGGGGTCAGCGTGGTCGCACCATTGAGTTCAGTCGCTGCAATCGGGTAGAGCGTGCCATTTATCAGGGTCGATTTTCCCGAACCGGAAACGCCGGTGATACAGGTCAGCAGTCCGACCGGGATTTCCAGTGTAACCGATTGCAGGTTGTTGCCCCGGGCGCCGCTCAGCACCAATTGTCGGTCGCTGTCGTACTCGGTGCGTTGGCGGGGGATTTCTATACGCTTTTTACCCGACAGGTAGGCGCCGGTGAGGGACTCCTTGCTGGCGAGGATGTCCTTCATTTTGCCCTGGGCCACTATGCGGCCGCCGTGGACCCCCGCGCCTGGACCGATATCAATGACATGGTCAGCCGTGCGGATTGCGTCTTCATCGTGCTCTACCACCAGCACAGTATTGCCCAGGTCGCGCAGGTGGGTGAGGGTGCGCAACAGGCGTTCATTGTCACGCTGATGCAGACCGATAGAAGGCTCGTCGAGAATGTACATAACGCCGACCAGGCCAGCACCGATCTGCGAGGCCAGGCGTATGCGCTGAGCCTCACCGCCGGACAAGGTCTCGGCACTGCGATTCAGCGCCAGGTAGTTCAGCCCGACATCGACCAGAAAGCGATAGCGAGCCCGTAATTCCTTGAGAATCTTATCGGCGATCTCTCCCGCCCGACCTTCCAGCTGGAGACTTTCAAAGTAGTCGTGTGCCTCACCGACGGCCAGGGAGGTGATACTGGGCAGGGTGCGATTGTCGACAAATACATGGCGGGCGTCCTGGCGCAGACGGGTACCGTCGCAATCCGGGCAAGGGGCTGTGGCCAGGAATTTGGCCAGGTCCTCGCGTACTGACTGGGAATCGGTGTCCCGGTAGCGGCGCTCCATGTTGGGCAGAATACCCTCGAAGGAATGGGTGCGCTGAAACACGTCGCCTCGATCATTGACGTAAGCAAACGCGATCTCTTCCCGGCCGCTGCCTTGCAGGATAATTTTGCGATGCTTCTTGCTCAGCGATTCGAAGGGCGCATCGATATCGAAGCCGTAGTGGTCCGCCAGCGAAGTCAGCATATGGAAATAGTACACGTTACGCCTGTCCCAGCCGCGAATGGCGCCCTCGGCAAGGCTGGCTTCGGGATAGAGAACAACCCTGTTCTCGTCGAAGTACTGTTTAACGCCCAGGCCGTCACAGCCGCTACAAGCGCCGGCGGGATTGTTAAAAGAAAATAGCCGCGGCTCCAGTTCGTCAATGCTGTGGCCACATTGTGGGCAGGCAAAGCGAGCGGAAAACATGATGTCGTCCTCGGTGGCGCCATCGTCCATGTAGCTGATCGTGGCGAGGCCATCGGTAAGGCCCAGCGCGGTCTCGAATGACTCGGCCAGCCGCAGTCCGAGATCTTCACGGACCTTGAAGCGGTCGATGACCACCTCGATCCGGTGTTTCTTTTTCTTGTCCAGCAGGGGTACATCGTCGAGATCTGTGACAATGCCGTCTATTCGGGCGCGCACGAAGCCGCCGGCCCGTAACTCTTCAAAGACATGCAAATGCTCGCCCTTGCGCTCGCGAACCACCGGTGCCAGCAGCATCAGCTTGCTACCCTCCGGCATCGCCAGTACCGAATCGACCATCTGGCTGACAGTCTGGGCGGCAAGATTGACACCGTGTTCGGGACAGCGTGGCTCGCCGACTCTGGCGAAAAGCAGTCGCAGATAGTCGTAAATCTCGGTAATAGTGCCGACCGTCGAGCGCGGGTTGTGAGAGGTGGACTTCTGCTCGATGGAGATTGCCGGCGACAGGCCCTCGATGTGGTCCATATCGGGCTTTTCCATCATCGACAGGAATTGCCTGGCGTAGGTGGACAGCGACTCCACGTAGCGGCGCTGACCCTCGGCGTAAAGCGTGTCGAATGCCAGCGATGACTTGCCGGAGCCGGACAGGCCGGTGATGACTACCAGCTTGTCACGGGGGATATCGAGATCGATGTTCTTGAGGTTGTGGGTGCGTGCCCCGCGGACCTGGATAGTGTCCATTTTACTCCTGATGTGGCTATTAACCGAAACCGAACAGTATATGCCCTGGCGATCCCGCCTGGCAAAACCAACGTGGTTATTACGCGCGGTTTGCCGTCGTGGATGCTCCGTGCCGGCGAAGCTGCTAAAATATCCCGTCCGATCAGAAAGAATTTCCTGTGATAACCGAAAACCCCATGACGCCACTGGAGCGGCGCACCGTCGGCTCCCTGGCTCTGCTCTATAGCTTCCGTATGCTCGGCCTGTTTATGGTGCTGCCGTTGCTGGCACTCTATGCCGCCGATATGCCCGGGGCAACGCCCGCCATGCTGGGCCTCGCGCTGGGCATTTATGGGCTGAGCCAGGCGGCCCTGCAGATTCCTCTGGGCTGGTTGTCGGATCGTATTGGCCGCAAGCCGGTGATCGTCGCAGGTTTGCTTGTCTTTGCCCTGGGTAGCCTGGTGGCCGCACAGGCCGACACGGCCGCCGGCATTGTTCTTGGCCGCTTCCTGCAGGGGGCCGGCGCAATTGCCAGTACCGTGATGGCCATGGTCGCGGACCTGACCAGCGAGGAGCAGCGAACCAAGGCCATGGCAATTGTGGGGGCCAGCATTGGCGCTTCTTTTGCCATAGCACTGGTGCTCGGACCTGTAGTGGCAGCAAGCGGAGGCCTGGAGGCGGTGTTTTACCTCACCGCGGTCCTGGCACTGTCGGGGATTGCCGTCGTCCTGCTGCGGGTGCCGACCCCGGCCAGGCTGATTGAACATGAGGAAGTGGGCGCGCGGGGCGTGCATGTGACGCGGGCACTGGCTGACCGTCAACTCCTGCGACTAAACTTTGGGGTGTTCACCCTGCATTTTATCCTGATGGCTTGCTTCCTGTTGATACCGACAATACTGGAGGGTTCCTTGCAGGTCCCACGGGGAGATCACTGGCAGGTGTATCTGCCGGCTCTGCTCCTGTCGCTGTTGGGTATGCTGCCGTTGATGCGATTGGCCGAAAAAGGCGGCCGCCTGCGTGAGGTATTCCCGGCGGCAATCGCACTGGTGCTGGTGGCGCTTCTGGGTTTTGCTTTTACCGCAGCTGGTCCCCTGTTCTATGTCAGCTTGTGGTTGTTCTTTGTCGGTTTCAATTACCTTGAGGCCACCTTGCCATCACTGGTCAGCAAAGCGGTCTTTGCCGGTGGGCGGGGCACTGCGATGGGTATTTATTCCTCCTGCCAGTTCCTGGGTGCCTTCGTCGGCGGTGCCGGCGGCGGTTATGTACTGCAGCACTGGGGCGCCATGGGTCTACTGGCATTGTGTCTGGTGCCCGGTATTGCCTGGCTGTTGCTGTGCCTGCCGGGTCGAACCATCGCTTCTGACCCGGCCAGCGATCTGCCCGGCGCCTGAATGTCGGCGCGCACCTACGGCGATATCAGCCTGTGGATGCAGGGCAAGGTACTGCCCCCGGTGACGCCATTGGCCGGCGACCGTCGCTACGATGTCGCCATTGTTGGTGGCGGCTATACCGGGCTGTGGACGGCCTGGTACCTCAAGACGTTGGCACCTGATCTGGCCGTGTGTGTGCTGGAAGCGCACATTTGCGGGTTCGGCGCCTCGGGTCGCAATGGCGGCTGGATGATGGCGGCGCTGGAGGGTGAGCACAAACTACTGGCGGGTCTTGGCCCTGAACAACGCCGGGCAGTGCTGGCAGCCATCAAGGGCATTCTTCCCGAGGTTGAAGCGGTGCTGGCAACCGCCGGCATCGACTGTGACTATCAGCGCGGCGGCGGACTCTTCGCGGCGGCGCGCTACCCGGAGCAGGCGCGTAGCCAGCGCGAGCAGCTGGCCGGCTTGCATTCCCTTGGCTATGACAGTGACGATTATCGCTGGCTTGAGGCCGATGAGCTGTCTGCACGGCTGGCGATTCATCACCCTCTGGGCGCTATATACACTCCCCATATTGCGCGCATTCAACCCGCCAGCCTGGTTCTTGGCCTGGCGGCTGCAGTGCGTGACCTGGGTGTCGACATCCTGGAACAAACCCGGGTCCTTTCAATGGACGATAATGTGGTCCTTACCGATCGCGGTGCGGTGGCAGCGGCGACCCGGGTATTGGCCGTCGAGGGTTTCAGCTATGGATTGCCAGAGCACCGGCGACGCGTACTGCCGGTGCAGAGTCGGATCATTGCCACGGAGCCGCTGTCTGCCGCTTTGTGGTCGCAGTTGGGACTGGCCAATGCCGAGGTTTTCAGTGATGCCAGCCCGTTGATTACCTACGGCCAGCGCAGCGCGGATAACCGGCTGGTATTTGGTGCACGAGGCACCTATGAATTCGGCGGCCGGCCGCGCAGCGGCTTCACTAAGCAGCACCGGGCTTTCGAGTCGATCCATCGCCTGATGCTGGCCTGCCTGCCGCAGCTGGCCGACGTGCCAATCAGTTATCGCTGGGGAGGGACACTGGGCGTGCCGCGAGCAGGCACCCCCCACGCGGTTTACGATCCGCTGACCGGTAGCGCGACCGCCGGGGGTTATCAGGGCGAGGGGGTCGGTGCCTCCAACCTGATGGCACGAACCCTTGTCGATCTAATCCTGGCGCGCGAGACCGAACTGGTGTCGATGCCCTGGGCCTATCGCGCACCGGTGGCCTCGGCGCTGCGCCGGTGGGAACCAGAGCCGCTGCGCTGGCTTGGCTACAAGGCCACCAGTTTGTCCCTGGTCGCACAGGAGTGGTGCTACCGGCGACAGCTGCCGGCGCCAGTGGTAAATATGGCGCGCGCCAGCGGCCGCTTACTGGAGCGTTTGCGGGACTGATCTGCCTGACTTTGACCGACAATGCTGTCGCATTTGGGGTAGGGGATTGTTATAGTCCATCGTTCGATAAAGTTTCAAATTCGCTCGATTCAGGGGATGGTTTATGGCTTCACGGGGCGTGAATAAAGTAATTCTGGTAGGCAATCTCGGTAACGATCCCGAGACCCGCTATATGCCCTCCGGCGGAGCGGTAACCAACATCACGGTGGCGACTTCCGAAAGCTGGAAAGACAAGCAGACCGGCCAGCCGCAGGAACGTACGGAATGGCACCGCGTCGTATTTTTCAATCGGCTGGCAGAGATCGCCGGTGAGTACCTGCGCAAGGGCTCCAAGGTCTACCTGGAAGGTTCCTTGCGTACGCGCAAATGGCAGGACAAATCCGGTCAGGACCGCTACACCACCGAGATTGTCGCTGCGGAAATGCAGATGCTCGACAGTCGTGGTGCCGGCCAGGGTGCAGGCAACTACCAGCAGGGGCAAGAGTCTGCGCCTGCTCCCCAGGGCGCGCCTGCCCAGGGTGCTGCCGCCGCGGCACCAGCGGCTGCTGCCCCCACTGATTTTGGTGATTTCGACGACGACATCCCGTTCTGACGGGAGCCTGTGCTGACCTCACCTTCAAGCACTGATTGCGGAGCCTGACGATGCGTGTGCTGCTTATTGGCGCCGATACCTCTGTCGGTATTGCCCTGCAGTCTCATCTGTTGCGCTGGGGTCGGCACGAGGTCGAGCCACTGAACATTTCAGCCTGTCGCTGGAAGAGCGAGCGGCAGGCTAAAAAGGCGGCCCGGCGCGGTGGCTGTGATGTGATCATCGACGCCCGTATCATTGCCGCCTGCGACAGTGGTGAAATACTTCACGAAAGCGATATAAAACGCTGTCACTGGTTGGCCAAGGCTTGCCAACGCAGCGGTATTCATTACTTTTATCTGTCCAGCTCACGTGTATTTTCCGGGTCACGAGGGCGTCCCTATACCGAGCTGGATCAGCCCGATAATCAGGAAACCATCGGTCAGTTATTGCTGCAGGCAGAGTCGCTGGTGCGAGATACCTGCGATGCGCATCTGATCGTGCGTCTGGGGCCGATTTTTTCCGCTCGTGGCGTCAATGTCTTGACCCACATGCTGGGCCAGTTGATCGCCGGCGGCACCCTCACCCTCAAGAATGGATTGATCGGCTGCCCGGTGGAGTCGATGGATGCCGCGCGGGTTGTGGCGGCGATCATAGACCAGGTCAGCGCCGGCGCGGAGTCGTGGGGTACTTATAATTACTGTAGCCCGGATCCCACCCATTGTTACGAGTTCGCCGAAGTGCTGCTGGCCAGCGCTTCCCAGTTTTCTGAGTTTGGCCCGACAGCGGTGCAACTCGAAGTCAGGGCCGAGCCCGAAGAATCACTGAACCGGCAGTTGGACTGCAGCAGTATTCGCAATACCTTTGCGATCAAGCAGGTTGCCTGGCGCGGGACCATTGCCAATGCGGTTAAACATTATTTCGAATTGCAGGCAGACCAGGAGTAAATACTATGAGCAAGGCCACCGATACCGAGCCGCGCCCTGTGAATGTTGCAGTGCTCACCGTTTCCGACACACGGACGCTCGAAGACGATACCTCGGGCCAATACCTGGTGGACGCGCTGGCCGAGTGTAATCACCACTGCGCGGCCAGGTCGATCGTGATCGACGACATCTACAAGATTCGCGCCGTGCTGTCGGCATGGATCGCAGATGCTGATGTGAATGCGGTCCTGATCACCGGCGGTACCGGCTTTTCGGGTCGTGATTCCACCCCGGAGGCGGTGGCGCCGCTGTTTGATAAGACGATAGATGGCTTTGGTGAAGTTTTTCGGGCTTTGTCCTTCCAGGAAATTGGCTCGTCTACAGTGCAGTCCCGGGCTATCGCCGGCTTTGCTAACAGCACGGTTATTTTCTGTATGCCTGGTTCCACCGGCGCCTGTCGTACCGCCTGGAATGGTGTGATCCGTGAACAGCTGGATAGCAGCCACCGCCCCTGCAACTTCGTTGGCGTATTGACCGTGAGGGAGGACGCCGGTTGAAGCCTCTACTCCCGGTTGCCGAGGCACTGTCGAGGATTCTTGCGGGGGTGCAGTCTCCCGCCGATGTCGAAGAAGTGCCACTGATCGAATCCCTGGGCCGCGTGCTGGCCAGCGACCAGGTATCGTCGTTGGCGGTACCGGGCGAAGACAATAGTGCCATGGACGGCTACGCGGTCCGGCTGGCCGACATGGGTGCTGGCCCGCTGCCGGTCGCCCAGCGCATACCGGCCGGTGTTACGGGTGAGCCACTTTTGCCGGGAACTGTTGCCCGTATATTCACCGGCGCTCCAGTACCCGCCGGCGCTGACGCCGTGGTGATGCAGGAAGACTGTACTGTCTCGGCCGAGGGTGTGGTGATCGATACGCAGGTGACTGCCGGCCAGCATATCCGGCCTGCCGGACAGGATATCGAACGCGGCAGTACCGTTCTGGTCGCCGGGCGACGGCTGCGACCGCAGGACCTCGGGTTGCTGGCTTCTATCGGTTGCGCGACAGTTCCTGTTTTCCGGCAGTTACGGGTGGCGATTCTCTCTACCGGTGATGAACTGGTCGAGCCAGGTAGTGGACCGTTGGCGCCGGGCCAGTTGTATAACTCCAACCGCTATACATTGGCGGGGTTGTTGCGTTCCATGAACATAGCGGTCATCGACGGCGGCATCGTGCCCGATGATCCCGACGCGACCCGCGACGCGCTCCAGCGGGCCGCCGACAAGGCGGATTGTGTGATTACCTCGGGTGGTGTTTCCGTCGGGGAAGAAGACCACGTCAAGCAGCAGGTCGACAACCTGGGTCACCTCGACCTGTGGAAACTGGCGATGAAGCCGGGCAAACCGCTGGCTTTTGGCCGTATTGGCAGTACCCCCTTTATTGGTTTGCCAGGTAATCCCAGCTCCGTGTTTGTGACGTTTTGCCTGATCGCCCGGCCTTACCTCCTGCGCTTACAGGGGGTGACCGATGCGGCAACGCCTTCACTGCAGGTGCGTGCCGGCTTCGCTGTCGAACGGCCAGGCAGCCGGCAGGAATATCTGCGAGTCACTGTAGAGGATTCCCCCGAGGGGCTGCTGGCGCGCAGCTATAGCAACCAGAGCTCCGGTGTGCTCAGTTCAGTGTCGCACTCCAACGCCCTGGCGGTGATACCCCCGGGCACGACAATAGCCTCAGGCGACCCGGTAGAAGTGCTGTTACTCGATTTACTGGCAGGATAGTGGCGCCGCTGCCTGAGCAGCAAGCGCCGCTCAGTCTGAATATTTCTGGAAAACCAGCGAGGCGTTGGTGCCGCCAAAGCCGAAGCTATTGGACATGACGCGTTGCAGGTCGACATCATCATGGCGAGTGACGGCAATGGGTAAGCCCTCTGCCTCCGGGTCCAGGTTGTCTATATTGGCCGAGGCGGCGATAAAACCATCGCGTTGCATCAGTAATGAATAGATCGCTTCCTGTACGCCCGCGGCGCCCAGGGAGTGCCCGGACAGGGACTTGGTCGAACCGATCACCGGGATATGCGCCAGGTTCTCGTAAGCAGTGCGTACCGCCTTAAGCTCTTGTATATCGCCAGCAGGCGTACTGGTACCGTGAGCATTGATATAGTCGATCGGGCCGTCCACGGTCGCCAATGCCTGTTGCATGCAGCGAACCGCACCTTCCCCGGAGGGCGCGACCATGTCGTAGCCGTCGGAGGTAGCGCCGTAGCCCACCAGTTCGGCATAGATCCTGGCGCCGCGAGCCTTGGCATGTTCCAGTTCCTCGAGTACCAGCATGCCGCCACCGCCGGCGATGACAAAACCATCGCGGTCGGCGTCGTAGGCCCGTGATGCGCGATCGGGCGTGTCGTTATACTTGGTCGAGAGCGCGCCCATGGCATCGAACAGACTGCTCAAGGTCCAGTGCAGCTCCTCACCACCGCCGGCGAACACGATATCCTGCTTGTCGAGTTGTATCTGCTCCATACCGTTGCCGATGCAGTGGGCGCTGGTGGAGCAGGCGGATGAGATGGAGTAGTTGACGCCCTTGATTTTGAAAGGCGTGGCCAGGCAGGCGGAGACCGTACTGCCCATGGTCTGGGTGACCCGGTAGGGGCCGACCCGACGCAAACCGCGCTCCCTAAGGATGTCAGCCGCCTCGGTCTGGCTGGCCGAGGAGGCACCACCGGAGCCGGCAATGATGCCGGTGCGAACATTGGAAACGTCGGATTCTTCAAGGTCTGCATCGGCGATGGCTTGCTGCATGGCTATGTAGGCATAGGCCGCAGCATCACCCATGAAGCGCAATTGCTTGCGGTCTATCAGTTCGCTGGTGTTGATTTCTGGTGCGCCAGCCACATGTGAGCGCATGCCCATGTCGATCTGTTCCTGGTTCAGGCTGATACCCGAGCGGCCCTCAAAGAGAGCCTTACTGACGCTCTGCGTATCATTACCCAGGCAAGAGACAATCCCCATGCCGGTGATGACGACTCGTCTGGTCATTGTTTAGAAGGACTCCGTAGACTGGAACAGCCCGACCCGCAGGTCATTGGCTGTGTAAATTTCGCGGCCATCCACCGAGACACTGCCGTCGGCGATACCCATAACCAACTTGCGCTCGATGACGCGCTTCATATGTATGTTATAGACCACTTTCGAGGCGCTGGGCAGTATTTGGCCGGTGAACTTTACGTCACCGGAACCCAGTGCTCGACCGCGTCCGGGATTGCCGCGCCAGCCGAGGAAGAAGCCAACCAGTTGCCACATTGCGTCGAGGCCGAGACAGCCTGGCATAACCGGGTCACCGGGAAAGTGGCAGCTAAAAAACCACAGGTCGGGGTGTATATCCAACTCGGCGATGATTTCGCCCTTGTCGTACTTGCCACCTTCCGAACTGATGTGGACGATACGGTCCAGCATGAGCATGTTGTCGGTGGGTAACTGGGCATTGCCAGGGCCGAACAGTTCGCCATTACCGCAGGCGATCAACTCCTCTTTGGCGTAAGCATTTTTCGCAGTCATACAGTATCCATTGATGCCACTTTACAGGCGCCTCGTGGAGAAGAATATTGGGCAGCTGAGCGGGACGGTGCGTTGAGGGTGCCCATTCTAATGGCTGGAGTGTACAAGTCCAGTGTAACGGCGACGTGTACTCGCTGGTCAAGTTTGTTCCCCTTGCCTACAATGAGTGGCTTGGCGGCCCGCCGGTGTAATGCCGGCCAAGGGGTGCTATCCCCACAGTGATTTAGGATGTCCGAATGTTAATACCTGTTGTTCTTTCCGGTGGCGTGGGAAGTCGTCTCTGGCCGGTGTCGCGTGAGTTGCACCCCAAGCAATTTTTGCCGTTGGCTGGTGAGCTGTCGATGTTGCAGGACACCCTGCATCGCACCGGTGGTCTCGATGCCGCGGCGGCTGTGGTCGTTTGCAATGAGGAGCACCGGTTCATGGTGGCCGAGCAGTTGCGACAGGTGGATTTACAAGCCAGTGCCCTTATCCTGGAGCCCGAGGGTCGCAATACAGCGCCGGCAGTCGCGCTGGCTGCCCTGCAGGTTGTCGCCGAGGATCCTGAGGCGGTGTTGCTGGTGCTGCCTGCCGATCACCTGATTCAGGACGTGGCGGCGTTTGCCTCGGCTGTGAGCGAGGCCCTGCCACTGGCACAGGGCGGACGGTTGATGACGTTTGGGGTGGTACCGAACTCTCCGGAAACCGGTTACGGCTATATCAAGTGCGGTGAGTCGCTGGGCGCGGAGTTGTATGATCTGGAACGCTTTGTCGAAAAGCCGGACCTGGCTACCGCACAGTCCTACGTGGACAGTGGCAATTACCTGTGGAACAGCGGCATGTTCCTGCTCAGGGCAGCGACCTATCTCGACCAGTTGGCTGTTCATGCTCCGCAGATGCTGGAGCATTGCGAGGCGGCAATGGCTGGCGCCACACGTGACATGGACTTTATCCGGCCCGACGCCGCGGCCTTTCTGGCCTCGGCCAGTGACAGTATCGATTACGCGGTGATGGAAAAGACTGACCTGGGCGGCGTGGTGGCGCTGGACTGCGGTTGGAGCGATGTGGGAGCCTGGTCTGCGCTGTGGGAAGTTGCGGTCCGTGATGAGCGCGGTAATGCCAGCCAGGGTGATGTAATCACAGACACCTGCACCGACTCCTATTTTCGTAGTGACTCCAGGCTGATTGCTGCTATCGGGGTCAACAACCTGGTCGTGGTCGAGACGCCGGACGCCGTACTGGTAGCAGACCGCGACAGTGTTCAGGACGTCAAGAAAATCGTTAATCGGCTGAAAGCAGAGGATCGACCTGAGGCGCATCTGCACCAGCGCGTGTATCGACCCTGGGGCTCTTACGAGTCACTGGTGGTGGCCGATCGCTTCCAGGTGAAACGCATCGTGGTGAACCCGGGTCAAACACTGTCGCTGCAGATGCACCACCACCGGGCTGAGCACTGGATTGTGGTGGCAGGTACAGCCGAGGTGACCTGCGAAGACAAAGTGTTTATGTTGGGTGAAGACGAGTCGACTTATATACCACTGGGCCACAAGCATCGCCTGGCGAACCCCGGTCGTATTCCACTTGAATTGATTGAAGTACAGTCCGGCACTTACCTGGGTGAGGACGATATTGTTCGTTTTGAAGATGTCTACGGACGCAGCAAGCCTGCGACAGAAGAGTAACAAGGAGGTTTTGTATGATTAAAAAATGTTTGTTTCCGGTGGCGGGCTACGGTACCCGCTTCCTGCCCGCAACCAAGAGTATGCCCAAGGAAATGTTGCCGATCGTCAACAAGCCCCTGGTGCAGTATGGCGTTGAAGAGGCGATCGAGGCGGGCATGACGACCTGTGCGCTGGTGACCGGGCGCGGCAAGCGCTCCATCACCGACCATTTCGATATCAGTTATGAGCTGGAACACCAGATCTCCGGCACCAGTAAAGAGATGTACCTCGACAGTATTCGCGGTGTGCTGGATAAAGGCGTCTTCACCATGGTGCGCCAGCGTGAGATGAAAGGTCTGGGTCATGCGATTCTCACCGGCGAGTCCCTTATTGGTAATGAGCCCTTCGGCGTTTTGTTATCTGACGACCTTTGTCTGAATGAGGGGCCGGGGGTGCTGAGCCAGATGGCCGAGCTGTATCGCCAGTTTCGTTGTTCCATCGTGGCGATCCAGGAGGTACCCATGGATGAGGTGCACAAGTATGGGGTGATTGCCGGTGAAAGCCTTAAGGATGGTATTTATCGGGTCGACGAGATGGTCGAAAAACCCGATCCGGCTGATGCGCCCTCCAACCTGGCCATTATTGGTCGCTATATCCTGACGCCGGATATCTTCGACATCATTCGCGAGACGCAGCCCGGTGCCAATGGCGAGATCCAGCTCACTGATGCCCTGCAGACCCAGGCGCGCAAAGGTTGCGTGATGGCTTACAAATTCAAGGGCCGGCGTTTCGACTGTGGTAGCGTGCCAGGCTTTGTCGAAGCCACCAACTTCGTTTACGAAAACTACTACGGCAAGGAATAGGCAGACAAATCGTGGAAAAAATTACCTGTTTCAAAGCCTATGATGTGCGCGGCCGGATACCGGATCAGCTCAACGAAGACATTGCTCGCCGCATCGGGCGAGCCTATGCCGAGGTCATCAAACCGAGCAGGGTTGTGGTCGGTCACGATATTCGTCTTACCAGCGAGGCCATAAAGGCGGCCCTGACCGAAGGTTTACTGGAGCAGGGTGTCGACGTTTACGATATTGGCCTGTGCGGCACCGAGGAGATTTATTTTGCGACCTCCCACGCCGAGATGGACGGCGGTGTTGCAGTTACTGCCAGCCACAATCCGAAAGACTATAACGGCATGAAGTTCGTTCGTGAGGAGTCCATGCCGATATCCGGCGATACCGGACTGTTTGACATTCAGGCCCTGGCCGAGGCTAATGAATTCACCCCGGCGGCGCAGCGTGGTCAGCTGCACCCGCTGGATACCTCCGACGCCTATATCAAGCACCTGCTGGGCTACGTTGATGTCGACTCACTGACGCCGCTGAAGATTGTGGTCAACGCCGGCAATGGCGGCGCAGGTCGGGTAATCGACCTGCTTGAGCCGCATTTGCCGTTCGAGTTTATCAAAGTGCATCACCAGCCAGATGGCAACTTCCCCAATGGCGTACCCAACCCCCTGTTGGAAGAAAATCGTGCTCCGACTATTGCCGCCGTTCGTGAGCACGGCGCCGACCTGGGTATTGCCTGGGACGGCGACTTTGACCGCTGCTTTTTCTTTGATGCCGCGGGCGAATTTATCGAAGGCTATTACCTGGTAGGCCTGCTCGCCGAGGCTTTTCTCAAGCAGGTGCCCGGGGCAGCGATCGTGCATGATCCGCGCCTGACCTGGAATACGGTGGCCATGACCGAGGCACTGGGTGGACGGGCGGTGCAGAGCAAGACCGGGCACGCTTTCATCAAGGAGCGTATGCGGCTTGAGGACGCGGTCTACGGTGGTGAGATGAGTGCCCACCACTACTTCCGTGATTTTGCCTTTTGCGACAGCGGCATGATTCCCTGGTTGCTGGTCACCGGCCTGATTGCCAGCCGCGATTTGAGCCTGACTGAGATGGTGTCCGAGCGCATGGCAGCCTTTCCCTGCAGCGGCGAGATTAACCGGACCATCGAAGACCCGGCATCTGTACTGGCTGCGGCCGAAGCGGCCTACTCGGACAGTGCCCTGGCCATTGGCCACGTTGACGGCCTGAGTATGGAGTTTGAGGAATGGCGCTTCAACCTGCGCATGTCGAACACCGAGCCGGTGGTCCGTCTCAACGTCGAAAGTCGCGCTGACGTGCCGCTGATGCAGCAGCGCCGCGATGAACTGCTGGCCTTGATAGCCGCGGGCTAGCTCGCCGGCCTGGCAGTTCGCCAGGCCTCCATCAGGCGCAGGGTAGCGGCGTCCATGCCGACACCGGCACCATCAACTGACAGCTCCCCCAGGATCTCCGCGCCGATTTCCTTGCCCAGCTCGACACCCCACTGGTCAAAGGAGTTGATGCCCCAGAGTTGCCCGCTGCAAAAAGTGCGGTGCTCGTACAGTGCCAACAGGGCACCCAGGGTCGCCGGATTCAGGCTGTCCATGGTGATGACGCTGTTGGGCCGGTTGCCGGGCATCATCATATGGGGCGCCAGCCGCTCGGCCTCCGCCAGCGGCACACCGCGCCCGGCCAGGGCGTCCAGCGCCTCGGCCTCACTGCGACCAACCATCAGGGCCCGACTCTGGGCCAGGCAATGGGCGACCAGCCGCTGGTGCTGTGCCGACATCCCGGTATGGGTGGTGAGCGGCAGCACGAAGTCGACAGGGCAGTCGCGTGTGCCCTGGTGCAGTAACTGGTGGAAAGAGTGTTGGCCCATGGTGCCGGCAGAACCCCATAACACAGGGCTTGTCTGATAGGGCAGTTGGGTGCCAGCTGCACTGACCTGCTTGCCGTTACTCTCCATGGTCAACTGCTGCAGGAAATCCGGCAGTTTCTGCAGAGAGTTATCGTAGGGTAGGACCACGTGGTTGCCAGCGCCCAGTACATTGCAGTTCCAGATCTCCAGCAGACTCAGCAGCATGGGCAGGTTCCGCTCGATCGGCGCACTGATGAAGTGCTGGTCCATGGCCTCGGCACCGGCCAGGAAGTCGGTGAAGTGATCCCAGCCTACAGCGATGGCGCAACTCAGCCCGACCGCCGACCAGACTGAATAGCGACCGCCCACCCAATCCCACAGGGGCAGGCAATTATCCTCGGGAATGCCAAAATCAGCCGCCGCCGCGAGATTGGTGGTGATGGCCAGGAAATGCTTGTCCAGCTCTCCTTCGGTGGCGCCCGCCATCAGCAGCCACTGGCGTGCCGCCAGGCCATTGGTCAGCGTTTCCTCGGTGCGAAAGGATTTCGAACAGATAATAAATAGTGTGCTTGCCGGGTCCAGCTGTAGCAGTGTGTCTTGCAGGTCGGCAGGGTCTACGTTGGCCACGTAGTGGCAGGCCACCAGGCCCTGAAACGGGTGCAGCGCCTCGGTGACCAGACGGGGCCCCAGGTCAGAGCCTCCGATGCCGATGTTGACCACGTCGGTAATGGTCTGCCCGGAGTAACCGCGCTGCTGTCCCGAGTTGATTCGCTCGACCCATTGCTGCATGCGCTCGCGTGCCGCGCAGACCTCGGTGTAGCGTTCATCGTGGCCGGTGCCACTCGATGCCCGCAACAGGCTGTGCAGGGCGGGTCGGCCCTCGGTGTTGTTGAGTTCCTCGCCGGCCAGCAGGGCCGCAGCCCGGGTTGGCAGATCGGTCTCCCTGGCTAACTGCAACAAGGCGGCAAGGCCACTGTCATCAAGGCGTTGCTTGGCGTAGTCCAGGTGCAATCCGGCGGCGGTGGCCGTATAGCGTTTGGCCCGGGTGGGATCGGCGGCGAGCTCGGCCGCGATATCCAGCTGAGTCTGTGACGGGGCGAGGCTCGCCAGTTGCTGATAGGCGGCGCGGTCGCTAAGCAGGGTGGGGGCGGTCATGCCGGCCTCCGATTGGGAAGATCGATCAAGTATAGGTAGCGCTTATCGCGCGCGCAATTACGCGTGGCGATCAGCTGTCGCGATCGACAGACAGCGCCGCCAGCCGCTGCAGTGCGTCCCGGGCCGGCCCGGGGGCACAGGCTTGCAGATTTTGCAGTGCCAGGTCGCGGTAGTGATGAGCACGCTCGCGGGTGTAGTCCAGTGCTCCGCAGCGCCTGGCTGCTGTCAGAATCTCCGGCAGCTTCGCCGCGGTCTTGCTGCTGATTGCCTCGCGAACCATGGCCTGCTCGTCATCGCTGCCGTGTTGCAGTGTGTAGATCAGAGGCAGTGTCGGCTTGCCCTCAGTGAGGTCATCGCCAACGTTTTTACCCATTTGTGCCGGGTCACCGTCGTAGTCCAGCAGGTCGTCGATAATCTGGAACGCGATACCCAGGTTCAGGCCATAGGCATGCAGCTTATCCCTCGTTGCCTGGTCGGCACCATTGAGGATGGCCGCGCCGTAGCAGGCCGCGGCAAAGAGAATGGCGGTCTTGCGGGTGATCACTTCCAGGTATTGCTCTTGCGTTGTGTCCGGGTCGCCGGCGCGTACCAGCTGCAAGACCTCGCCCTCGGCGATGACATTGGTGGTGTCAGCCATGTGACGAAGCAGGTCCATGTCCTGCAACTGCACCATCAGCTGGAATGCCCGCGTGTACAGGAAATCGCCCACCAGAACGCTGGGTGCGTTGCCAAATTCCGCGTTCGCGGTGGGACGCCCCCGGCGCAGTGACGAAATGTCGACCACGTCGTCATGCAGCAAGGTGGCGGTATGAATGAATTCGACAGTTGCCGCGAGATGGATATCAAACGCTCCCTCATACCCGCAGAGTTCCGCTGCGGCCAGCGTCAACATGGGCCGCAGACGCTTGCCGCCTGAATCGACCAGATGCGCTGTGACTTCGGGAATGCGCGGCGCGTGTTTTGAAGCCATACGGGTTTTGATCAGGGCGTTC